>CAIXIJ010000118.1 GCA_903919455.1 uncultured Acidimicrobiaceae bacterium
CAGGCGGCCCACCTCGGCGGTGCTGCGCACGTGCGTGCCGCCGTCGGCCTGCTTGTCGAGGCCCACGATGTCGACCACGCGAATCTCGGTGACCGACTCGGGAATAAGGCTCACCTTCGTGCGGATCAGATCCGCGTCCTGTACCGCGGTGTCGCGTGGCAGGAAGCCGACCACGATGGGCCGATCGGCTGCAAACTCGGCATTCACCAATTCCTCGATACGGGCGGCGAAGCCCTCGGGCACCGGGTCGAATTCGAAGTCCATCCGTGCCGACAGCGGCTCCATGTTGCCGCCGGTGACGGGCACGTGCCATTCGTTCCAGATCACGCCGCACAGCACGTGCAGCGCCGTGTGCGTGCGCATCAGTCGGTGCCGACGATCCCAGTCGATGTCGCCTTCCACCGTTGCCCCCACCTCGGGCAGTGGCCCACCCTCCACGCTGTGCCACACCTGCTGGCCCTCCTTGCGCACCTCCGTGACTCGCAGGCCGGCCAGCACGCCGGTGTCGTGGGGCTGTCCGCCACCGGTCGGGTAGAAGAGCGTCTGATCGAGCGAGATGGCGCCCTCGCGAACCTCATCGACAGTGGCCGAAAATCGGGTGGCGTAGGCGTCTCGCAAGTAGAGCAGTTCGGTCATGGAACAGAGTCTGCCGCCCGTATCGGGCCCCTGGCGAGCCTGGTTAGGGTGAGTTCCATGTCGAACGCTCCCGTCGCCATGGCCCGCCGAGCGATTGCGCTGCTCGACCTCACCGAACTGGGCGATCACGCCACCGATGCCGACGCTGCCGCGTTGTGCGCCAGGGCCGTTGGGCCGTACGGCAACGTGGCGGCGGTGTGCGTGTGGCCGCGCCATGTTGCGCTCGCCGTGGAAGCCCTGTGGGGCACCAACGTGCGAGTGGCCACCGTGGTGAATTTCCCCAGCGGCAACGAGCCGGTGGCCGACGTCGTAGCGACCACGCAACAGGCACTCACCGACGGCGCCGATGAGATCGACCTCGTGCTGCCCTACTGCGCGTTGCCCGCTGGCGACACCACCGCTGCCGCCGCGATGATCGACGCCGTGCGCGCCGTCGTGCCAGCCGACAGTCATCGACTGAAGGTGATCCTCGAGACCGGCGAACTGGTGGCGCCCGCCGTCATTCGTCACGCAGCGGAGTTGGCCGTGGCGCACGGCGCCGACTTCATCAAGACCTCCACCGGCAAGACCCCGCACAGCGCCTCGCTGGAAGCCACCGCCATCATGCTGGATGTCATCCAGCGCGCCGACCGCACCGTGGGCCTGAAGCCCAGCGGCGGCATCCGCACACTCGACGACGCCACCCACTTCCTCACTCAAGCCGACGATCTGTTGGGCCCCGACTGGGCCACCGCGGCCACCTTCCGGTTCGGAGCCAGCGGGCTGCTGGCGGCGCTCATCGCGGCAATCGAAGGCGACACCGGAGTGCAGACTTCGGAGGCCTACTGATGCTGCCGCAGGAGATCATCCGCGCCAAGCGCGACGGCAAGGCGCTGAGCGCCGACGACATCGCATCCTTCGTGCACGGCATGGTCAGTGGCGCCGTCAGCGAAGGCCAGGTGGCCGCGTTCGCCATGGCGGTGTACTTCAAAGGAATGACCACCGATGAAGCGGTGGCGCTCACCACCACCATGCGCGACAGCGGCGCGGTGCTGCACTGGGACCTGCCGGGGCCGGTCCTCGACAAGCACTCCACCGGCGGCGTGGGCGACACGGTGAGCCTGATGCTGGCACCAATGGTGGCAGCGTGCGGCGGCTACGTGCCGATGATCAGCGGGCGCGGGCTCGGTCACACTGGCGGCACCTACGACAAGATGGAGTCCATCCCCGGCTACGTGGCCGCTCCGACGATGGCGAAGTTCCGCAGCGTCACCGCGAAGGTGGGCTGCGCCATCATCGGTCAAACCGCCGACCTCGCACCCGCCGACAAGCGGTTGTACGGCGTACGCGACGTGACAGCCACCGTGGAGAGTGTGCCGCTGATCACGGCCAGCATCCTCTCCAAGAAGCTCGCCGCGGGCCTACAGGGACTCACCATGGACGTGAAGACCGGCAATGGAGCGTTCATGCCCACGCTGGCAAAGAGCCGCGAACTCGCCGCATCCATCACCACCGTTGCCACCGGCGCCGGCCTTCCCACCGTCGCCCTCATCACCGACATGGATCGCCCACTCACCAGTGCTGCGGGCAACGCGTTGGAGATGGCGTACGCCATCGACTATCTCACCGGCGTGCGGCGCGAACCGCGCATTCACGAGGTGACGCTGGCGCTGTGCAGCGAGATGCTCGTGCTCGGCAGGTTGGCCAAAACCGCCAAAGCCGCACGCACGATGCTGCAGACTGCGCTCGACACGGGTGCTGCGGCAGAGAAGTTCCAGCAGATGGTGACCGCACTGGGCGGCCCGAAGAAGTTTGTCGAGAACCCCTGGGCACACATGGAACGAGCCGGGGTTCGGCTCTCGGTGTTCGCCGATCACAGCGGGCCGGTGACGCGCATCGACACCCGCGCCGTGGGAATGGTGGTGGTGGCACTGGGTGGCGGACGTACCCGCCCGCAGGATCCTGTGGACCACGCGGTGGGTCTCACCGATCTGGCCGATGTGGGTTCCGTGGTGGATGCCCACACACCCCTGGGAGTGGTGCACGCGCGCACCGACCAGCAGGCCGTGCAGGCAGCGGCGCTGCTGCGCGCCGCCTACCGGGTGGGCGGTAAGCCGACGCCCACCACCGACCCGGTGCTGGATCGCATCACCGCCTAACCCACGCCGCGCAGGGTCAGGCGAGCTTCTGCACCTCGAGCTCGCCGCGTTCGTTGGCGGCTCGCAGCACCTTCTTGTCGAACTTGCCCACGCTGGTCTTGGGCACCTCGGTGATGAACGTCCAACGCTCGGGCAGCCAGAACTTGGCGGTGCGCTCGCTGAGCCACTGACGCAGTTCCTCGGCAGTGAGCGTCTCGCCCTGCTTCAGCACCACGCACGCCATGGGGCGCTCGTCCCAGCGGTCGTCGGGCACGCCGATGACGGCGGCTTCAAGCACAGCAGGGTGGCCCATGATGGTGTTCTCGAGATCGACGGAGCTCACCCATTCGCCACCCGACTTGATGACGTCCTTGGCGCGGTCGCTGATCATCACGTAGCCGTTCGGCATCACGCTGGCCACGTCGCCGGTGCGCAGCCAGCCGTCGTGGAACTTCTCCGGGTCGTCGACGTTGTAGTACTCGCCGGTGATCCAGCTGCCGCGCACTTCGATCTCACCGAGCGCTTCGCCATCCCACGGCTGCGGCTCGCCCACATCGTCGGTGATGCGCAACTCCACACCGGGGATGATGCGACCCGTCTTCACGCGCCAGTCGGTTTCGCTGAGGCCCTCCATGTCGAGCGGCGGGTGTCCGATGGCGCACACCGGGCTGGTCTCGGTCATGCCCCAGCCCTGTACCACGGGCACGTTGAACGTGTCGCGGAACCCGTCGATGAGGCCACGCGGCACTGCCGAGCCACCGCACATCACCAGCCGGAAGCTGCTCATGTCGGTGTCGGGTGCGTTGTTCAACAGATCGTTCAACACGGTGGGCACCGCACCCGTGAGCGTGGGGCGAGTGTCGTGGATGATGCGCTTGATGGGGCCCGATTGCAGGTGCTGCTGGGGGAACACCAGGTCGGCGCCGATCATCCATGCGGCGTAGGGCGTGCCCCACGCGTTGGCGTGAAACATCGGCACGATCACCAGCATGCGGTCGCGCTCGCTGAGTGCGATGTTGGCGGTGGAGGTGACCATCACCGAGTGCATGTACGTGCTGCGGTGGCTGTACATCACACCCTTGGGGTTGCCGGTGGTGCCGCTGGTGTAGCACATGGCCATACCGGTGCTTTCGGTGACCTCGGGGTACTCGAACCCGGGCTGCTCGGCGGCAAGCACGGTGTCGTAGTCGAGCAAGCCCTCACCGAGGCCGGCCGTGTCGCCCGTGCCCTTCACGATGATGTGCTGCACCGTGGTGAGCTGATCGCGCACCCGGGCCAGCAGAGGAGCAATGGACGCGTCGACGATGATGACCTTGTCTTCGGCGTGGTTGATGACGTAGGCGAGCTGCTCCGGGAACAGTCGAATGTTCAGCGTGTGCAACACCGCGCCCATGCACGGGATGGCCAGGTACGCCTCCATGTGGGTCTGGTTGTTCCACAGGAACGTGCCGACACGATCGCCCTGCTGCACGCCCAAACGGGTGAGTGCCGCAGCGAGTTGATCGGCGCGATCGGCCACTTCGGCAAACGTCGCTTCGGTGTAACCCCCACCTTCTTCGGCGCCGGTGAACGTGATGATCTTGCGGTTGGCATGCACCTGACGACCGAACTTGAAGATCGGCGTCAGCGTGAGCTGGTAGTCATCCATCATCGTGCTGCTGAGCATGATTCAATTCCCCTCTTCGCGCCGGACACGGCGTTCGGGAAGAATAGGACACCGTGAGCACGACCACCGCCCCGCAGCAAACCATTGTCACCCTCGATCTGGAGGGGGTGCTGGTTCCCGAGATCTGGATCGCCGTCGCTGAGCGCACCGGTATCGCCGATCTGCGTCGCACCACACGCGACGAGCCCGACTACGACAAGCTGATGAAGTACCGGCTGGCCATCCTCGAGGACAAGGGCCTCACCATGAGCCTCATCGCCGATGTCATCGCCGGCTTGGAGCCGATGCCGGGTGCCAAGCAGTTCCTCGACGCGCTCCGGGAACGCACGCAGGTGATCATCCTCAGCGACACGTTCGAACAGTTCGGCGCGCCACTGATGCGTCAGCTCGGTATGCCCACCATCCTGTGCCACCAACTGATCGTGCGCGACGACCGCATCGTCGACTACGCGCTGCGCATGCCCGACCAGAAGCGCCACGCCGTGAACGCGCTGCGCGGCCTGAACTACCGCGTCATCGCCGCCGGCGACTCGTACAACGACGCAGCAATGTTGGGTGCCGCCGACAAGGGCTTCTGGTTCCACGCACCCGACACCATCACTGCGCAGTTCCCCGATTTCGCACCGAACCACACATACGACGAGTTGTTCGCGTCCATCACGGGTGCTCTGTGACTCTGCCCGACGGCACTCACGAGACGCTTCGCGAACTGGTCGCCGCCGAAGCGACCGCCTGTCACGCTCCGGCCCTCAGTTGGGGATTGGTGGTGGATGGCCAACTCGCCACGAGCGGCGGTGTGGGCACCCTCGATGACGGCAGCGAACCGAACGCCGACACGGTGTTCCGCATCGCGTCGATGACCAAGAGTTTCACCGCCGCCGCGGTGTTGGCGCTACGCGATGAAGGCGTGTGGGCACTCGACGACCCGGTGGCCCGGCATGCGCCGGAGTTGGCCCACATGAGCGGCCCGGAAGGCTCGCCCTCGATCACGCTGCGCCACCTGCTCTCTATGACCGCCGGCTTGGCCACCGACGACGCCTGGGCCGACCGCCATCTCGACATGACGATGGACGAGATCGACGAGTTGTACCGGGCCGGAGGGTTGTTCGCGCATCGAACCAACGACGAGTTCGAATACAGCAACCTCGGTTTCGGGATGCTGGGGCGCTGCGTGCGGAGGGCAACCGGCCGCACCGTGCAGGACCACATCACCGAGCGGTTCCATCGCCCGCTGGGCATGGCCCGCACCACCTGGGTGGAGCCTCCGCACTCCGAATGGGCGCGTCCGTACCGCTGGCAGGACGACGCCAGCATCCCCGATCTTCCACACCCGATCGGCGACGGCGAGATCAGCCCGATGGGCGGCATCTGGACCACCGTGCGCGACCTGAGCGCGTGGGTTTCGTGGCTCGACGATGCCAACCGAATCGAACATCGAACCGCCGGCACCGGTCTCGCTCACGCCTCCCGACGCGAACTGCAGCGCATGCAGACCTACGTCGGCACGCGCACCCTGGCAGGCACCAGCGCTCCATCGGGCTACGGCTTCGGGCTGGTGGTCCGCGACGACCCCAGCCTCGGCAAAGTGGTGGACCACTCGGGTGGTCTGCCTGGCTATGGCACGAACATGCGCTGGGTGGCCGGCACGGGCGTAGGTGCCATCGCGCTGGCCAACACCACGTATGCCCCGATGTCGCAGGCCACGATGAACATGCTCTATGCGTACGAGCGACTCGACGGCGTTCGTCGAGCCACCATCGACGTGTCGGCAGCGTTGCAGGCATGCGGTGCGCAGCTGGTGGAGTTGCTCAACGATTGGTCGGATGCGGCCGCCACACGACTGTTCGCCGACAACGTCGAACCCGACGAGTCACTGGCCCGGCGGGCACACCAGGCCGGCCAGTTGCTGGCCGAGCATGGTCACCTTCGCCTTGTGACCGTGCACCCGCGATCGTGGGCCAACGGTGAGCTCGAGGTGGTCGGGTCGAACCAGGCGTTCCGCATCGATATCGAATTGTCGCCGCTCGCCGAAGCGAGAGTGCAGGCGTACGAGGTAAAAACCTAAGCCGAACGACCCAATTCGGCGAATTGTCCACCCTTTCGGGTGATGATGGGCCACGATGGGGGCATGTTTCGACATCGTGGAGGCGGTGCCACTCCAACTCGGGTGACGCCCGAAGGGTTCGTCGACCTCGGTGCGCCGCCCCCGCGGTCGCTGTGGCGAATGGTGCTGCTCGTGCTGCTGGCCAGCCTGCTGGTGATCGTCAGCATCGGCGGGCTCCATGTCTGGGTGATGCAGTCGAAGCTCCGAGAGCATGAACTCCAGCGCGCCGAAGCCGACGTGAAGCATCAGGTGGAGTTGTACATCGAGCATGGGGCGGACGCCGCTCTACTGGCGGGAGACCCCGACTCGATCGCCGCGTTCGATGCCCGGATGTACGAAGACTTCGTCAGGCCCAACACCGTGGGGCTCGCGCTCTGGCGCCCCGATGGCACCGTTGTGTACGCGCTGGATACGTCGAACATCGGCAAGGTGTTTCCCCTTCCGGAAGGAGCCAGGGCTGCGCTGGCAACCGGCGACGAGCAGTCGCAGATCGGTGGCGGCGGCGCTGAGGCCGCACCAGGTTGGCGCTCGGACTCGGCCATCGAGGTGTTCGCTCCGTTGCGGTCGAACCGGACGGGAATTCCGCTGGTGTGGGAAGTCGGGCTGCGACGCGAGGAGCTCTCGAAACAAGCCGACCGGCTGGTGGTGTCGGTCGCCCTCTTGCTGGGACTGGGCGCCGGCGTACTGCTGCTCGCGCAGGGACTGCTGAGCTTCGCCCTGGTGCGGCGCAACGATCGCGAACGCGAGTACCGCCGTTGGCTCACCCAACGCGTCAGCGAGATGGCCGCCGTGGAGCGTCGTCAGATCGCGGCCGACCTCCACGACGGCGTGGTGCAGGAGCTCGCCGGTATTGCGTTGGACCTCGAAGCGCCGCTGCCGGGCTTGGAGAGTGCGATCGAGAAGAGCGAACGCAAAGCCTTCGCGTTGCGCGTCCGCGACGCAGTGGCCACCCTGCGGGGCCAAACGGCCGAGCTCTACCCCACCGCTGCCGCCCTCATCGACGTGCCCACCGCATTGCAATCCATGCTCGATCGCATGCCCCGCGGCATCGAGAAGCACCTCGAAGTCGACCCCGGTGCCGACATCGAACCCGGCTACCGCTGGCTGGTGTTTCGTGTGGCACAAGAGGCACTGCGCAACGTCACCCAACACTCGAAGGCTGCGCAGGTGAATGTCGCACTTCGGCGCACGGAGGTAGGTACGGTTCTCACCGTGACCGACAATGGCCGAGGGTTTTCCCCCGAGACCGATGCCGTCGAACCCGGTCACATGGGACTGTCACTAATGAGCGACACCGCAACTGCAGCGGGCGCGCACCTCACCATTCGTTCCGCGAAGGGTGAGGGCACCACGATTCGCCTGGAGGTACCGGAATGATCCGAGTCATCGTCGTCGACGACCACCCGGTGGTGTGCGCCGGCCTCGCCCGTCTCATCGGAGCCGAGGACGACATCGAGGTCATCACCACCGCACTCGATGGCGAAACAGCCATTGCGCTCGAGGCCGAGCACCGCCCCGACGTGATGCTGATGGACCTCTCCATGCATCCGGTGGACGGCGTGGAGGCAACGCGACGCATCATGTCGAACCGCTCCGACGCGCATGTGCTGGTGCTCGCCGCCACTGCCGACCCGCCGCACGTGTTGGCGGCCATCGATGCCGGGGCCCTCGGCTTCCTCCTCAAGGACAGCGACCCCAACGCCATCGCCGAAGGTATTCGTTCGGCCGCCCGCGGTGAGTCACCAATCGACCCGCGCTTGGCACTCACACTGGTGCGCGATCGCCACGAACGGCGGTCCGGCATGAAACTCACCGACCGCGAGTCCGAGGTGCTGAAGCTCGCCGTTCGCGGGCTGCCCAACCGCCAGATCGGTGAGAAGCTCGGCATCGGCGAGAAGACGGTGAAAGCACACCTCGGTCGCGTCTACGAACGAATCGGCGTCACCAACCGCGCCGATGCGGTGGCGTGGGCACTCGACACCGACTTCGTGGATCCCAGCGCCGTAGGCAACACCACGGCCATCGACGACTGAACGCTCTCAGAGCGTGCGAGCGATCCGCTCGCCGATCATCATCGTCGGCAGGTTCGTGTTGGCGCGCGTGATCTTGGGCATCAGGCTGGCATCGGCCACTACCACCCCGGGCAAGCCGTGTACCCGACCATCCGCGTCGCATACCGCCATCGGGCCACTGCCCATCGCGCAGCTACCCACCGGGTGGTAGTAGTGCGCCACCGTGTCGCGGATGGCCTGGTCGCTGCTCATGTCGGTGATGCGTGGGCCGAGCACGCTGGCCAACTGCGGCTGGTCGAACAATTGCTCTGCCAGTACGAGACCTTCCCGTAACACTGCGAGGTCGTGGCCGGCAGGGTCGCTGAGATAGCGGTGATCGATGATCGGATGAGCATCGGGGTGGGCCGACGAAATGTGGATGAAGCCTCGACTCTGCACGTCGACGCACGACACCTCCACGTACGCGCGGCCATAGAGGAAACTCGTCTGGTCGCTGGCGCAGACCGGGAACAGGTGCATGTCGTAACGACCATCTGCCGACTGGGACGACACGAACTTGCCGAGTGTCTGCTCTTCCGGCAGGAAGCCCGTGGCGGCCTGCTCGTCGAGCCACATCTGTAGTTCAGGCGTCACGGCACGATCGGCGTGCACCATTGGATGGTCGTGCAGGTTCGCACCCACGCCCGGAAGCGCCAGCTCCACCTGCACGCCGGCCGCACGCAACACGTCGGGGTCACCCACGCCGGAGCGCTCCAGCACCAACGGCGTACCGTAGGCGCCGCACGCCAGCACCACGGTGTTGGCTTCCACAACCACAGCCTCGCCATGCCGAACACCGAACAGGCGAACGGCGCCGGCGTCGGACACCAACCGATCGATCAGCAGATGGTCGGCGATTCGCAGCGAACCTCCACGCACGGGGTCGAGGTAGGCGAATGCCGTGTTCCACCGAATGTCGCCCGCCACATTTACGGTCTCGAGGCCGAACGATGGGCCGGCATCGAGGTCGCAGAGGTCGCTGGCAATGGGCCACCCGAGCGCTGTTGCAGCTTCGAGGCAGCGGGCATGGAACGGCCCCGCTTCGTGAGGCTCGTAGGCGCGTACCCGCACACGCTGCACGATGTCGGCGAACAACGGGGCCACATCGTCGCCTCGCCAGCCGGCCAAACCCCACTCGTCGTACTCTTCGCGTTGACCGACTGCGGCGATGGCACCGTTGTGGGAGCTGCATCCACCGATCACGCGCGCCCGTTCGAACACCCACCGACCCGACGTGTAGCCCCAATCGTGCGACGTCGCCAGCATGCGCGCACTCAGCAGGTCCAATGGCCAACGCCCGGAATCGGCGGGCCCGTAGTCGGGTCCGGCCTCCAGCAGCAGCACGTCGCGACCGCGCTCGGCCAAACGGCCGGCCACCACACAACCGCCCGAGCCGCCGCCCACCACCACCACGTCTGCTTGCAAGGTGGTCATGCGGTTCCTCCATGATTCGACGTGCCCAGCGCAGCGGCGCCCAGCGAACGGGTGAGATCGACGAGATCGTCGACGAGATCGAAATGATGCCGCGCCGGGCTTTCGAGTTCAACCACGTTGGCCCCTGCCACCCGCATCCGCGCCGCCATCACGTGGCTTTGGGCCTTGAAGGAGTCAGTGTCGTTCTCCGCCCACGCCACCACCGTGTCGGGGAGAGCGGCCAGCGGTAACAACGCCGGACTGAACGCGCTGGCCGAGGCGAGGTCCAGTCCAAGGGGTTCATTCACCGTGGTGTGCACCAGTGGCCGAAGGTCGAACACGCCGCTGATCAGCACCAGTCGGTCGATGCGGATGGGGGCAACGCCACTCACTCCCACCATCGCCGCCAAGTGAGCCCCCGCGGAATGACCGGCCACCACCACGTGGCTCCACGGGCCACGCTGCGCGAGTTCGGCCAGCGCGCTCGCGCACTCGCGCACCATCTGCGCCAGCGTGCCCTCGGGGGCAACGGTGTACTCGATGGCAGCGAACGACCACCCCGCGGCCACCGCCCCAGGGGCCAGATACATCGAATCGGCGGCGCTCAACGCCTGCCAGTAACCACCGTGAATGAAGACCAGCAGCGGCCTCTCGGGGTCGCTGCGCACCAATCGGCCACCGAACGCGAATGCCTCGACTCGACCGCCGAGCTGCGCCGCGGCGGCGGCGCTTCGGGCCTGATAGTCGGCTACGAATGGCGCCGCCGAACCACCGGCCCGCGAACTGGGCGTGTACTCGCGTTCCAGGTCCGACACGCGGCCACTGTAGGCCGAGCTACGTAGGGTCTTTGGTCCTGTGCCCTACATGCCGCGCGCCCCTGACTGCAGCGAGCGACCCCCGGTACCGTCGTCTGCGTGTCAGTGAACCGTCAGCCAAACTCCCGTCGCCCCCTTCATCTCACCGTCGCACTGGTCGGCCTGCTGGCCATCGGGGCCGCGGCGTGCTCCGAGGACCCCAATGACGCGGTCACCACCACGGCGGCCTCCACCGTGCCGGGTGATGCCACCAGCACGACCGAGGTGCCACTCCCGATGGGCGACATTGTCGCAACGGCGCTCACCTCCCACGTGTTCACCGAACTCGCTGGTCTCGTGGTGGACCAGGGACTCGTCGAGGCGCTGCGTGCTGGTCCGTACACGGTGTTCGCTCCCACCGACGACGCCTTCGCCAAGTTGCCGCTCGACGTGCTGCACACGGTGCAGGACAACAGCGATGTACTGAAGACGGTGTTGCTCCACCACGTGGTGGATGGCGCCATCACTCCCGAGGAGATGAAGGCTGGCGAGCTGAAGACACTCGCTGGCGACACGCTGACCGTCACCAAGGTGGGCGACACCTTCTTCGTGGACGGCAACCCGGTCGGCGCCGGAGTGCAGGCCACGAACGGTTACGTGTACGTGATGAGTGATGTGCTCGTCCCGGCAGTCGGCACCGTGGTGGACGTGGCGGTCACCTTCAAGGACGCTGGCTTCGGCACGCTGGTGGATGCCGTCACCGCAGCAGGTCTGGTGCCCACCCTCCAGAGCAAGGGCCCGTTCACGGTGTTCGCCCCCGTTGATGCGGCCTTCGCTGCCCTCGACAAGGCCACCCTCAGCGCCGCCCTGAATGACCCAAAGGGTTTGCTCACCACCGTGCTCACGTACCACGTGGTGCCCGGCAAGATCACCACCGATCAGTTCACCGATGGCGGCAAGCTCACGACGGTGCAGGGCGAAGTACTCACCACCACCCAGGACGCCAAGGGCAACTGGCTGATCAACGGCAATCCGATCGCCGTTCAGAACATCCAGGCCTCCAACGGTGTCATCCACGCCATGGGTGCGGTGCTGCTGCCGCCATCACTCGGCTGAGTCGCTCAGGCCCTAGCCAGGCTCACTTCAGCGAGACGATGTAGTCGACGATCAGTTGCACATCGGCGTCGGGTACACGGTTCAGCGGCATCGGCACCAGTGTTCCCTGCGGCACGTCGGCTGCTGGATCCTTGATGGAGCGCACCAGATACGGGCGATCCACCGTGACGACGCGACCACCCTCCAGGGTGACCTCCGACTCGAACAGTCCCTTCCATGCGGGTCCCACTCCCACCGATCCGTCGACGCTGTGACACGCCATGCATCCGTACTCGCGGGCCAACTTCTTGCCCGGGAGCGCCGATGGATCTTTGTTCTCACCGCAGGCCCCGAGTGCCACCACCACCGCCGTCAACACCGCCGCCGGCACCAGTCGGAACCAGCGGTTCGAATTGGTCAGGTGGGCCACAGACCACATGGTGCCATGCTGGAAGGCGGTATGGAACACGTCGGTCTGCCCATCGATGCGCATCGCGATGAACTGATGGAAGCGATCAGCGACCATCAGGTGGTCATCGTCGCGGGCGAGACCGGTTCCGGCAAGAGCACACAACTCCCCCAGATCTGCCTCGCCCTGGGACGCGGCGAGGGAGCGCTCATCGGCCACACGCAGCCACGCAGGGTCGCGGCACGAACCATCGCCGAACGCATCGCCGAGGAACTCGGCACAGAACTCGGCACCACAGTGGGCTACACCGTGCGGTTCACGGACAAGGTCGGTGAACAGACGCGCGTGAAGGTGATGACCGACGGAATTCTTTTGGCCGAGATTCAGCGCGATCGCATGTTGCGTCGGTACGACACGCTGATCATCGACGAGGCGCACGAACGCAGCCTCAACATCGACTTCCTGCTGGGCTACCTCAAGCAGTTGCTGCCGAAGCGGCCCGACCTGAAGCTCGTCGTCACCTCGGCCACCATCGACACCGAGCGTTTCGCTGCGCACTTCGGCACTCCCGAAGCCCCCGCACCCGTCATCTCGGTGAGCGGTCGCAGCTACCCGGTGGAGATGCGCTACCGCCCGTACGGCGCCCGCGACGACGACCCCGATGATGATCGCGATCAAGTGCAAGCGGTGATCGACGCAGTCGACGAGTTGGCAGGAGACGGACGCGGCGACGTGCTGGTGTTCCTCAGCGGCGAACGCGAGATCCACGATGTGGCCGACGCGCTCCGTCGTCGCACGCTGGAGCAGGGCGACCGTCTGGAGGTGCTACCGCTCTACGCCCGCCTATCGGCGCCAGAACAACACCGCATTTTCCAGGCCCATCAGGGTCGCCGCATCGTGCTGAGCACCAACGTGGCCGAGACCAGCCTCACCGTGCCCGGCGTGCGCTACGTGGTGGACACCGGAACCGCGCGCATCAGCCGATACAGCCATCGACTGAAGGTGCAGCGCCTTCCCATCGAGCCCGTGTCGCAGGCCTCGGCGAACCAACGCGCCGGTCGCTGCGGGCGAGTAGCCCCCGGCATCTGCATCCGTCTTTACGACGAAGACGACTTTGTTGACCGCGAGGAGTTCACCGAACCCGAGATCCTGCGAACCAACCTCGCGTCGGTCATCCTGCAGATGACGGCGCTGGGCCTCGGCGACGTGAGTGCCTTCCCCTTCCTCGACCCGCCCGACGAGCGCGCCGTACGCGACGGCTACGCGCTCCTCGAGGAGCTCGGTGCCATCGCGTTGGACAGCAGCACATCCGGCCGCCTCACCCCGTTGGGCAAGCGACTCGCGCGCCTGCCCGTAGACCCACGTCTCGGTCGCATGGTGCTGGAAGCCGAACGCCACGGATGCGTGCGCGAAGTGCTCGTGATCGCGGCGGCGCTCAGCATTCAAGACCCACGCGAGCGGCCGGCCGAGAAGCGCGGGGAGGCCGACGAACTCCACGCCCGCTTCGTGGTACCCGGTAGCGACTTCCTCACGCTGGTGGCCCTGTGGGACCACCTGCGCGAGCAGCAGCAACTGCTGGGCAGCAGCCAGTTCCGAAAGCTGTGCCGCAGCGAGTTCTTGAACTACGTGCGCGTGCGCGAGTGGCAGGACCTGTTCAGCCAACTTCGCCAGGTGGCCGGCCAGTTAGGTCTGCGCCCCGGTACCGAGAAGGGCCACCCCGATCGCGTGCACCAGGCTCTCCTGTCCGGTCTGCTCAGCCACATCGGCATGCGCGACGACACGGGCGCACCGAAGGCCAACGATCCCACGGCCCGACCGTTGAAGGGACGCGAGTACCGCGGCGCCCACGGCTCGCGCTTCGCAATCGGGCGCGAGTCGTCCGTGGCGAAGGCGTCGCCGAAGTGGGTCATCGCTGCCGAACTGGTGGAGACCAACCGGCTGTGGGGGCGGGTGGTTGCCGATGTGCAACCCGAATGGGCCGAACGCCTTGGCGCTCACCTCACGAAGCGTTCGTACGGCGAGCCGTGGTGGGACCAGCGACGTGGCGGCGCGGTATGTCGCGAGCAGGTGAGTCTCTACGGACTGCCCATCGTGAATCGCACCATCGGCTACGACCGGGTCGACCCGGTGGCGGCTCGAGAGTTCTTCATCCGCTGCGCCCTGGTGGAAGGCGACTGGCAGACGAGCCAGGCGTTCTGGAAGAAGAACCTGAGGTTCCTCGACGACCTCGTGGGCATGAGCGAACGCGTGCGCCGCATCGACCTCGTCGATGCCGAGGCCGTGTTCCGTTTCTACGACCGACGGGTCGGCCCCGACGTGGTGACCACACGCCATTTCGACCGGTGGTGGAAGGAAGCCCGCGGCAAGGAACCCGAACTCCTCACCATGAGGCTGGAGCACTTCGTCAGCGGTTCAGGGGTGCTGAACGCAGCCGACTTCCCCAGCACCTGGCAGCAGGACGACGTGACGCTGGCGCTCACCTATCGCTTCGACCCGGGCGCTCCCGACGATGGGGTGACCGCGCACGTACCGTTGGCCGCGCTGAACCAGGTGCACCCCGACGGCTTCGACTGGCAGGTGCCCGGCTTCCGCGACGAACTGGTGGAGGCATTGGTGCGCAACGTGCCCAAGGAGTACCGACGCGAGCTCACCCCGATGAACGACGTGGTCGCGAAGGTGTGCGCGGCGCTCGACGTGGACGAAGTGCCGTTGGCCCATGCACTCAGCCGAACAGTGCAGCAGGTGACGGGCGTGACCGTGCCGCCTCGCGAGTTCCTGCCAACGAAGGCGCCACTTCATCTGCGCGTCACGTTCTCGGTCGACGATGAGCAGGGCAACGCGTTGGCCATCGGAAAGGACATCGATGCCTTGCGTGAACAGTTGGCCACGCGAGTGCGCGCCGCCATCGCCCGCAGCACACCCATCGAGGAACGCAAGGGCATCGTGGGGTGGGACTTTGGCGATCTGCCCGAGATGGTGGAAAGCCAACGCGACGGCCTCACCGTACGCGGCTACCCGGCCCTGCTCGACGACGACGACAGCGTGAGCATTCGGGTGCTCACCAACCCCGAGTTGCAGACAAAGGTGATGCGCTCGGGCGTGCGTCGACTGCTGCTGCTCGCCGTGCCGGTGAACAAGCGAGCCCTGGAACGCGACCTCACCAACGCGGGCAAGCTCGCCGTGGCTCGGTCGGGAACCTCCACGCTCGACGAACTGGAACAGGACTGTCTCCTCGCCGCCGCCGATGCGGTGATGGCCCGCCATGGTGGTGCCACGTTCACCGCCGATGGTTTCGCATCGCTGGTGGTTGCCACAAAGAACGAACTGCCCGACCGTGCCGCTCGCCTACTGCGCACCGCGACAGAGGTGCTGATCGCCGCAGGAACGGTGCAGGCTCGGCTGGAGAAACTCGTGGCACCCGCGGTGGCAGCGAGCGCCACCGACGCCGAGGCTCAACTCGCCCGCTTGGTGCGACCCGGTTTCGTCGCTTCCACCGGGTCCGCACGCCTTCCCGAACTGGTGCGCTACGTGAAGGCCATCGATCTGCGTCTCTCAAAGGTGCCCGAGGCACCACACAAGGACCTGGCGAACCTGCGCGAGGTGGTGGGCTTGGAGCGCCGCTACACCGACCTGTTGAGGCGAACACCACGCGGTGATGTAACCCCTGAGATGGTGGAGATCGGCTGGATGCTGGAGGAACTGCGCGTCAGCGTGTTCGCACAGACCTTGGGAGCCGCACGTGGCACCAGCCCTGCCCGCATCATGAAGGCGCTTGCCGCCTTCGGTGGCTGAGCCTTACCCCCGGAGGTCGTCAGGTGCGCAGCCACGCCAATGGTGGGCGTTCCGACAGATTCAACGGCACCATCGAGCCATCGGCCCGCTGCAACGCAGGGTCGGCCTCGGCAAGCAGGCTGCCCGATGGCACCCGGCCCAGCATGGTGGCCATCACTTCGGCCGCCTGCACGGAGAGCGCGTGCAGCGACCGATGCCGATGCTCGCGAGTGCCGAGGTCGATCTGGGCGATGCCTTCGGGGCCGTACTGGCGGGCGATGTCGATGAGCATGGCAATCTCCACACCCCACCCCTGCACGAACGGCAACTGCTCGAGCACCGTGCGACGGCCCGCATACTCGCCGGCAAGCGGCTGATGCAGACCGGTGAGTTCGGGGTAGTACAGCGACATCAACGGGCGAGCCACCAGCTCGGTCGTGCGGCCACCACCGCCGAGTCGGGTGGGGCGGTGCGAGAGGCTCTTCACCAACGCGATGGATTCGTCCTGCAGCATGGGCGCAGCGAGGCGTACGACCCAACTCGGCTCGAAGCTGGTGATGTCGCCGTCGATCCAGACCACGAAGTCGCCCTTGCTGGCCACAAGGCTGCACCACAGCACGTTGCCTTTGCCATGGCCCACCCCGTGACGCTCGTGGATGTCGTTGATGTCGACCACGGTGGCACCAGAACCCGCCGCCACCATGGCGGTGTCGTCGGTGCTGCGGTCGTCAATGACGATGAGCTCGTCGATGAACGGCACGGCCTCTTGGAGTTCGCGGCGAATGGTGCTCACCAGCGGACCCACCGTGGCCGCTTCGTCGCGGCAGGGAATACACACCGAGATGGTTCGGCCGGCCTTGGCTTCCACCATCGCATCGAGGGCACGATCGTCGACGTCGACGAGACGAACGCCCATCATCGGACCTCCGCCGTTGAGAACTCCACCATGAAGGGATGCACCATGAAGGGCTGCACCATGAAGGGCTCCACCATGAAGGGCTGCACCGGCGGCCAGTAGGCTCCGCGACCATGTTCATCTACGGCGTCGTGAACGCCAGCCCCGACTCGCTGAACCTGGACTCCATTGCCACCACGCCCGAGCAGGCGCTGGCACGAGCCCGCCAACTGCTGGCCGATGGCGCCGATGGGCTCGATCTCGGCGGGCAGGGCAGCACCGACGCTGCCGAGGTGGTGCCGTGGGAAGCCGAATGGGACCGTCTGCGCGATCTGGTGCCGGCCTTGGCCACGCTGGGCGTGCCGATGAGCGTGGATACGTGGCGACCCGAGGTGCTGCGCCGTGCGCTGCAGGCCGGTGCCACGGTGATCAACGCCGCCGACGGCATGCAGAGCGATGCGATGTGGGACGTGGCCGCCGAGTTCGATGTGCCCATCGTGGTGCCGTTTCTGAGCGGTCCCAACCCGCGGGCGATGGAGATGGTGGACCGCGACCCAGTCGACGCCATCGTGGAGTTCTTCGACGCCCGACTGCGCGACGCCGACCGCTACGGCCTGCGCCACCGCTGTGTGCTCGACCCGGGCACCGGGTTCGCCCCGTCGAACTGGCCGTGGGAAGAGCGCTACGTGTACCAGAAGCGGGTGTACAGCAACCTCGACGCGATGCGTGTCTTCAACCTGCCGCTGTACATCGCTCTTCCCTGGAAGGAAACCGTGCAGCACGACGAACTGCTCGAGATCGTGCTCCGCGGCCGACCGGAGTTCGGCCGCGCTCACTACCCGGCCAAGGTGCGAATGTTCGAACGTCGCGTGACGGGCGACTGACCCAGGCACTGTCACACCACCAGCGGACCGCGTGCGTGGATCTCGCTGGGCGGCAGCAAGAGGTCCCAACCGTCCGGGCAGCGCTCGGGGGCCACTTCACTCAGCGGCGTGAGCACGAAGCGGCGCTCGTTGATGCGCGGGTGCGGCACCGTGAGGCGTTCGCTGTCGATCTGCACGTCGTCGTAGAACAGCATGTCGACGTCGAGCGTGCGCGGGCCCCAGCGCACGATGCGCTGACGCAGCGCGTTGGCCTCGATGCGCTGGCAGCGACGCATGAAGGCGTAGGGGTCGAGCGAGGTCTGCACCTTCACCACCATGTTGAGGTACGCGCCCTGGTCGTCGGGCCCTCCGACGGGCTCGGTCTCGAACACCTGGCTCATCTCAACCACATTGCCGAGTTCCTGCACCGCGAATCGGAGGTACGCGATGCGATCGCCGAGGTTCGAGCCCAGCGCCACGACGACCTCATGGTTCTCCAGCGGCGGGGCAGCCGCCTCGGCGCGGCTGCGATGGATGACCACCGACGTGGTGCCCACTGCTTCAGGCACCGGTGGGCGCAGCTTGGTGAGTGTGACCTCGACGGTTTCCACCAGATCGAACTCCAGCACCACATCTGCCACCTTGGCGGCCAGACGCTCGAGCAGGATGTCCTTGGAGTCCTGCGCCATGGCCACCACCCGCTCGCAGACCAGCCCGTAGTGCACGGTGTCGGTGAGTTCGTCGCTCCGACCGGCATTGTGCAGATCCACCCCGAGACGGAGGTCGATACGCAGTGGTTGAGCGATCTCGCGCTCGTGCGGCAACGCACCGATAACGGTGAGCACCCTCAGGTCGTCGATGAGGATGTGATCCACGGCGGACCTCCTTAGGGGGACAGCCCAAGCTATCCCCCTACAGTCGCGACATGGCCAACTATGCGGCAACGTTTCCCGACCTGTCATTCGATGTTCCCTCGCCCGGCGTGCTGCGCATCACGCTCGATGCGCCCGGGTTGAACTCCGTTTCTCCTGCGTGCCACCAGCAACTGGCCGATGTGTGGCTCACCATCGACCGCGACCCAGACGTGCGGGTGGCCGTCATCCAGGGCGCGGGCAAGGCCTTCAGCGCCGGCGGCAGTTTCGAGCTGCTCGATGAACTCACGAACGATTACGCGGCCCGTACGCGGGCCATGCGTGAAGCCCGCGACATCGTGAACAACGTCATCAACTGCTCGAAGCCCATCGTGTCGGCCATCCACGGCCCTGCGGTGGGCGCCGGCCTGGTGTGCGGCCTGCTGGCCGACGTGTCAGTGGTGGGCCGCACTGCGCGCATCATCGATGGCCACACGCGTCTCGGTGTGGCAGCGGGCGACCATGCCGCCATCTGCTGGCCGCTGCTGTGTGGCATGGCGAAGGCGAAGTACTACCTGCTCACCTGCGACACGCTCACGGGCGAGGAAGCCGAGCGGATCGGCCTGGTGTCCATCTGCGTTGATGACGATCAGGTGCAGTCACGCGCCCTGGAAGTAGCCGTGCAGTTGGCCGGCATGGCCCAAGCCGCCATCCGGTTCACCAAGCACACCCTGAACCACTGGTACCGCCAAGCCGGACCCATCTTCGACGCCAGCCTCGCCTACGAGTTTTACGGCTTCGGCGGCCCCGACGCTGCCGAGGGCCTGGCCAGCCATCGCGAGAAGCGGCCTCCGAACTTCACCGGCCCCACGAGCGAGTGACCCGACCGGAAAACGACCGCAGGCACCGCTGCGGGCCGTGATGGCCCACTGCGATGCCCGCGATGCGCAACCAGGCGTCAGATGAGGCCGAGGTCCTTCACGGCGTCGCGCTCTTCGATGAGTTCGGCGACGCTGGCATCGATCTTGCCGCGGCTGAACTCGTTGATGTCGAGGCCCTGCACGATGGAATAGTCGCCGTCCTTGCAGGTGCACGGGAAGCTGGAGATGATGCCCTCGGGCACGCCGTAGCTGCCGTCGCTGGGGATGGCCATGCTCACCCAGTCGCCCTCGGCGGTGCCGAGGGTCCAGCTGCGGATGTGGTCGACGGCGGCGTTCGCGGCCGAGGCGGCCGAGGATGCGCCGCGGGCCTCGATGATGGCGGCGCCGCGCTTGGCCACCGTAGGGAGGTACGTGTCGGCGTACCAGGCGTGGTCGTTCACCATGTCGTGGGCGTTCTGGCCGTTCACCTTGGCGTGGTACAGGTCGGCGAACTGCGTGACCGAGTGGTTACCCCAGATGGTCATGTTCGTGACGTCGTTCACCGTGGTGCCGGTGCGCTGCGCCAGCTGGCTGACCGCACGATTGTGGTCGAGGCGGGTCATGGCCGTGAAGCGACCGGGGGCAAGGTCGGGGGCGTTGTTCATAGCGATGAGGGCGTTGGTGTTCGCGGGGTTGCCCACCACCAAGATCTTCACGTCCTTCTTCGCGCTCTCGCTGAGGGCCTTGCCCTGCGGCTTGAAGATGCCACCGTTGGCCGACAGCAGATCGCTGCGCTCCATACCGGCTTTGCGCGGCATGGCTCCCACCAGCATTGCCACATCGGCATCGCCGAAGGCCACGTTGGCGTCGTCGGTGCACACCACACCGGCGAGCAGCGGGAATGCACAGTCGTCGAGCTCCATCTTCACGCCATTCAGCGCACCGAGGGCCGGCGTGATTTCCAGCAACTGGAGGATGACGGGAGTGTCGGGGCCGAGCATGGAGCCCGAGGCGATACGGAAGAGGAGGCTGTAGCCGATCTGGCCGGCTGCACCGGTGACGGCGACACGTACAGGAGTGGTCATGCCCGCGAGCGTACGCCCATCAGAGCCGCAGTGCGAAAGTCACTTGATGGCGGGAAGGCCGAATTCGGCGAGCATCAGATTGGCGTAGAAGTTGGTGGCCTCGATGCTGCAGCTGATGTGCGTCTCGTCGGGGCACAGCTTGATCTTCGCCGACTCGGCATCCCAGTCGATGATGTGGATCTCGGGGTGCGCCAATTGCAAGGCCCTGAGGTTGTCGTTGTTGCCCGATATCCACTGAAACGTCGAGTGCACGGTCATGAACGCAATGGCCTTCGCCGTCGACGGCACCTCGGCGATGATGGCCTCGTACTGGGCGATGCTGATGGGGCCGTTGGTACCCACCTGCACGATGAGCGTCGTTCCCTTGCTGATCGTGCCGCGGTCGCGCATCTGCGCGATGGCCTCGCGTGTGCCGTTGAACCCACGGTTCTCCGCGGCATCGACCACCACTCCGGCTGCCCGCAGTTGGGGTGCCGCACCGAGCATCACCGATTCGCCCACCGCCACGTAGGGCTCGGGCTTCGGCGGCAACGTCGTGCTGGTGCTCGACGGCGTGGTGGGCACGCCCGGGACGGTAGGCGTGACCGATGGCGTGGTTGTAGGCACGGTGGCCGTGGTGTTGTTGGCGATGGAGCATTGCACCGCACCCACGCACTGAGGGTCGGCCTTCGCCATGCTGACCACGCCCAGCACCAACGCCACCGCTATCGCCACTGCGGCAATGACCGAGCGCCGATCGTTCCGCAGCGACGCCACCATTCGACGGAACTGGCCCTTACGAATTGGGGTCTCGATGAACCGGTAGCTCGCCTCGGTGACGACACCGGTGACGATCATCGCGAAGACCCACTGCACCACGCTGAGAGGGATCTGAGCTTGCTTGCGGATGATCTGGTAGATCGGCCAGTGGTAGAGGTACAGCCCATAGCTGCGGGTGCCGATCCAGTGCAGCACCGGGTTGCCGAGCAGGCGACCGGTGGCTGCTCCCTGGTGGGTGGCCGCTGCCACCACCAGCAACGTGGCGATACCGGTGATGAAGAAGCCACCGCGGAACAGCCACGGGTTGTAGAGGCCGTCTTCCAGCAGGAACATCGTGAACATCAGGTACACCAGCAGCGCCATGCCGCCCACGGCCAACAGGTCGAGCCGTCGACCCTTGGTGCGCAACGGGCCACGTATCACGGCCATCGGGCGCCAGAGCATGGCGAAGCCGGCACCGAGCAGCAGACCACCCGACCTCGACAGCGAGCCGAGGTACAGCGTGTCGTTCACACTGATGCAGCGGCCGAAGATGTGCCAGTAGCCATTGCTGCTTTCAGCGCTGCACGACAACGGCACGAACCCGTCGGCGAACAGCAAGCCCATCACCACCGTGACGGCGAAACTGGCCCCGATGAGCTTCAGACCCATGGCGGGCAGGTGGCGCCGCGACCTGGCCAGGATGGCCACCATCACCAACGGCCAGAGCACATAGAACTGCTCCTCCACCGCCAGACTCCAGAGGTGTCGAAGCGGCACGAATGCCTCGGCTGCCGCATAGCCCTGGCCTACGAGAATCTGGTACCAGTTGCTCACATAGAACAGGCCGGCCACGAAGTCGCCACGGGTCTGTTCGCGAACCGCCGGGTAGAACGCGGTGATGTACAGCACCAGCAGCGCCATCATCACGTACAGAGCGGGTAGCAGGCGGCGCGCTCGACGCAGCCAGAAGTCCTTCAGGTTCACCATGCCGGTGCGTTCGTCTTCGCCCATGATGAGCAGGGTGATGAGGTAGCCCGAGATGACGAAGAACACCTCCACTCCCAAGAAACCGCCGCGCAGCCATTCGTGATTGGCGTGATAGATCATCACGCCGACCACGGCGATGGCGCGCAAACCGTCGAGCCCCGGCAGATAGGGCACGCGACTCAGGCCGCCGGAGGAAGTATCGGATCGTAGTTGGGACATGCTCGGCACCAGTATGGACGATGCGCCAGGCGCCATTCGCCTCAGCTGACTACTTCTTCAGATCTGGGCGGCCGATCGCGTCGAAGATGAGGTTCGCATAGAACTGTTTCGCCGTCGTCGTGCGCAGGTGATACCCGTCGGCAGCGAGTTGATCGCTCACCTTCTGGCTCTCGGTCTCCCAGTCGAGCACCTTCACGTTCTTGAAGCGATCGGGTAGCTGCCGGATGCGGATGTTGTTGTCGGCGATCCAGCCGCGTGGGGCGCGCACGGTGAGGAAGATCACGGTCGGCGTGTCCTTCGCCGGAAGGAAACTCATCATCGAGTCGAGCGTGGCGTCGCTCACCGGCCCATTGGTACCCGACTGGATGATGACGATGCGCCCGATCTTCCCGCCCGCTTTCAGCTGCCCGATGACCTCCGCCACGTTCTTGCCCTGTCGGCTGACCGCGGCGTTCACCTCGATGCCGCCAGCGTTCAGCTGCGGTGCCGCACCCAACATCACCGATTCGCCGATGGCGTAGGCGGGAAGTTTGTCGAGCGGACCGGGCACGGCGGTGGTGGTGGGCGCCACCGTGGTGGAGGTGGTGGGCTTCGCGGTGCCAGTGGAACTGGCGGTGGATGTGGAGGGTGCAGCCAACGTCGTGCGCGGCGGCGCCGTGACCGGGGCCACCGTGGAGGCCACTCCGTTCGCAATGGCCTCCTGCCCCTTCTGGCTGTCGCACGCCACCTGACCATCACACTTCACGTCGGCCGTAGCGATGCTGACCGTGGCGAACCCGGTGAGCAACGCCAACACCGAGGCCACGGCGATGGTGCCGCGACGACGGTTGCGCGCCGGCGCGGTGCGCGGCGCGCGCTCGCCGCGCATCCATTCACCGAAACGACCCTGGCGCACCGGCAGTTCCACCAGTCGGTAGCTGAGTTCGGTGACGGGCACGGTGATGAGCAGCGCGATGAGGAACTGGTGCAGTTGCATCTGCGTACCGGGGGTGCGGATGATCTGGTAGATCGGCCAGTGATACAGGTACAGCCCGTAGCTGCGGGTGCCCACCCAGATCAGTGGCCGAATGCCCAACGCCCGGCCGATTCGACTGCGGCGGTGCGTTGCGGCAGCGATCAACCCCAGCGTGCACAGACCCACCAGGAAGAGTCCGCCGCGGAAGAGCCACGGGTCGTAACTGCCGCTCTCGGTGTCGAACAGGTAGCGGCGGTTCATCATCAGCGCCAGACCCACCAGACCCATGAACGCGAGGATGTCGACCCTGCGACCACGATGCTTCAACGGACCGCGCATGATGGCCACCGGCCGCCACATCAATGCGAAGGCAGCCCCGAGCATCAGGCCCGATGCTCGGCTGAACGTGTTGAGATAGAGCGCCTCGTTCACGTTCACGCAGTGGCCCAGCACCGACAGGTAGCCGTGGCTTTCCCCCGGCCCACAGGCCAGGTTGCCCGACAGATCGGAGCCGATGAACACGGTGCCACTCACATACATCGCCGCCGTGGCCGAGGCCACGAAGACCGACGCGCCGAGCAGCCACAGCGCCACGCGCGGCAAACGGTCGCGACCGCGACGCAGCAGCACCACCATCACCACGGGCCAGACCAGGTAGAACTGCTCCTCCACCGCCAGGCTCCACAGGTGCCGCAGTGGGGCGAACGCTTCGGCCGACGTGTAGCTCTGACCCACCCAGATCTGGAACCAGTTGCTCACGTAGAACAGACCGGCCATGAAGTCGCCCCGCGTCGCACCCATCGGCTCGGGTTCGAAGAACACCATGTAGACGGCCAGCGCACCCATCATCGTGTAGAGCGCCGGCAGCAGTCGGCGGGCGCGGCGCAGCCAGAAGCGGCGCAGGCTCACGGCGCCGGTGCGCTCCTTCTCCGCCACCAGCATGAGCGTGATGAGGTAGCCCGAGATAACGAAAAACACCTCGACACCGAGGAAGCCACCGCTGAGCCAACCGTGGTTGGCGTGGTACACCATCACGCCCACCACAGCGATGGCTCGCAGACCGTCGAGCCCCGGTAGGTACGGGACTCGGCTGATCTGGTTGCGCATCGCCGGGTGGGCGAGTGGACCAGTCGTGTCGATGGTGGCGGCGGACATATGCGCCGTCCAGTATCACCCAGCCGCGCGGCTGAATGAGGTCACGTCAGAGCTGCAATGCCTTCACTTCGAGGAATTCCTCGAGGCCGAACTTGCCGGCCTCGCGGCCGAGACCACTCTGCTTGTAGCCGCCGAACGGAGCGGCCGGGTTGAAGCGACCACCGTTCACCTCCACCTGACCTGCGCGAATGCGGCGAGCAACGGCCTTGGCATGATCGGCGTCGCCACTCCACACGCCACCGGCGAGGCCGTAGATCGTGTCGTTGGCGATCTCGATGGCCTCTTCCTCGGTGTCGTAGGGAATGATCGACAGCACCGGGCCGAAGATCTCTTCCTGGGCAATCGTCATCTCGCGGGTGACATTGCTGAAGATGGTGGGCTGCACGTAGTAGCCCTGCTCCAGACCCTCCGGTGCCGTCGGGCCGCCGGCGATCAGCGTGGCGCCCTCGTCGATGCCGGTCTGGATGAACCCGCGCACGCGGTCGCGCTGAGCGGCGGACACGAGCGGTCCGATCATCTTGCCCTCTTCGAAGGGGTTGCCCGGCTGGAACGCCATCTGGGCCGCACCGGCGGCGATGGCCTCGGCCTCGGCAAGACGAGCGCGGGGGACGAGCATGCGCGTGAGCGCCGTGCAGGTCTGGCCACTGTTCAGGAAGCACTTGCCCACGCCATCAGGAATGGCCTTGGAGAAGTCGGCGTCCTCGAGGATGACGTTGGCGCTCTTGCCGCCCAGTTCGAGGGAGACCTTCTTCACCGTCTGCGCTGCCACCTCGGCGACGCGCTTCCCGGCGCGGGTGCTGCCGGTGAAGCTCACCATGTCGACGTCGGCGTGTGCGGCGATGGCTTCGCCCACCACCGGGCCCACACCGGTGACCAGGTTGAACACGCCGGCGGGCACGCCAGCGTCGTGGATGACCTCGGCGAGGATGAACGCATTGATGGGCGCCACTTCGCTGGGCTTCAGTACCACGGTGTTGCCGGCGGCCATGGCCGGGGCAACCTTCAGCGCGATCTGGTGCAACGGGTAGTTCCACGGGGTGATGCAGCCGACCACGCCAATGGCCTCGCGCACCACCAGGCTGTTGCCGATGGTCTCTTCGAATTCGTAGCTGCCCAGCAGATCGGCAGCGCCCTTGAAGTTGCCCGTGGGCAGGCCCACCTGGATCATCTTGCTCAGCCACAACGGCATGCCGACTTCCTTGGCGATCACCTCGGCGATCTCGTCGGCGCGCGCCGCCAGGCCGGCGACGATCTTGTTGAGATACTCGGCCCGTGCCTCCTTCGGCAGGGCACTCCATGCGGGGAAGGCAGCCTTGGCGGCAGCGACGGCGGAGTCGACGTCGGCGGCAACGCCGTCGGGGATGGTGGCCATGACCTCTTCGGTGGCCGAATCGTGGACGCTGAGGGTGCCGGTGCCGCCGGAGGCGACCCACTGACCGTTGATGTAAATCTGGTTGTACGTACGCATGTCCCTGAACTTACGCAACTTCGGGTGACGCGTGGTAGCTCGAGCGACCATGGCCACATCGAGATTCGCCCGGGTGAGAGACTGCGGGCAACACCAAGGGGGTCCAGATGTCGCAGGTTCCGGGAGATCCGCAGCAGTCCGACGAGCCGCCACTGCCGCCCGGTTGGCGCAACGATCCATACGGTCGCTACGAGCAGCGCTACTGGGATGGCCAGAACTGGACGCAGTTCGCCGCCACGGCGGGCGTGTCGGAGATCGACCCGATGGGCGCCAGCCCCGTCATTCCGTTCGCCACTCCGGCCTCGGCGTTCACTCCCCCGGCGCCGCCGCCCGGGCCGTTACGCGGCATCCCTTTCCTCGACTCGATGGGCGACGTGGCCCTCGAGCGTCGCACGCCCAGCTTGCGCACTGCGGTTGCCGGCCTCGGCGGCGTTGCCCTCGCCGTTGGCGTGCTCGCTGCGGTGGCCGGCAACAACCCCAGCCGGGGCCGGCTCATCATCGCCACCATCGCAGTGCTTGCAGCAGCTGTGGCGCTGCGCCTGCTCGTGAAGTTCACGGAGGTCCGGGCCGCAGCAGTGGGCATGGCCATCGTGGCCATTCCCGGGCTAGCACTGTCGGCCACGGTGTCCGACAACCGCGGTGGGTTCGTCACCGGGCTGTTGCTGGCACTGCTCTTTCTGGCGGCGTGGATGGCGCCCGGCTTCCGCGGTACCAACATGCTGCTGGCCGCCGGGCTGCTGGGGCTATTGGGCGCGTTCGGTTCGCTCTCCAGCACAGCCGACAGCCAGATCGAGAAGTGCAACCAGTACATCAGCGACGGGAACTTCGAAGCGTTCGACCAGGAATGCCAGAACCTGTCCGTCGACTCGTCGTCGAACCTGCTGCCGACAGCCGTCACCGACTCGCTCGGCGATCAGGGCGTCATCTACCTCGTGGGCGCCGCGCTCTTCCTCGGCGCCACCTGGGTGCTCGACCGTCGCGGCTATCGCGGCACGGGCACGGCATTCGCCGCAGCCGGGCTCATCGCCTCACTCGCTGGCGCCGCGCTGCTGGCGAACAAGTTCAACTCCACACTTGGGCCGTTGTTCGTAACGGTGGTGGGGGTACTTGTGTGCATCGTCGGTTCGCACGGCGCACGACGCTCCACCACCTGGTGGGGCGCGGCCCTCGTGGCCGGTGGTGTGGTGTCGTTCGTCGGCGTACAGATGAAGCCCGACTCGAACGGCGCTACCGGCGCCGTCGGCATCATCGCCGGCGCGGTGCTGATCTTCGTGCCCGCAGTGATCAGCGCAGTGCGCCGGTCTAATGGCGGAAGTGACGCTCTCCCGTGAACACCATGGTGATGCCGTGTTCGTTGGCGGCGGCGATCACCTCGTCGTCGCGCACGCTGCCCCCCGGCTGAACCACCGCCGTCACGCCAGCGGTTGCAGCCGCATCGAGGCCATCACGGAATGGGAAGAACGCATCGCTCGCGCATGCCCCGCCCGCTGCTCGCCCATCGGCCCGCCGCGCTGCGATGCCGGCCGAATCCACCCGGTTCTGCTGGCCGGCGCCGATACCGAACGCCTGGCCATCCTTCACGTACACGATGGCGTTGCTGCTGACCGCGGCACACACCTGCCATGCGAACACCAGGTCGGCCCATTGCTGCGCCGTGGGCTGCGCATCGGTGACCACTCGCCAGGTGCTGGTGTCGGTGTTCACCACGTCGGTGTGTTGCACCAGTAAGCCTCCGTCGATGCTGCGCATATCGAGCGGCCCGACCACAGGAGCCGAGGCCGACAGCACCCGAAGGTTCGGCTTCTTCGCGAACACCTCCAGGGCGTCAGGTTCGAACGACGGGGCCACCACCACTTCCGTGAACACCGGGGCCAGCGCCTCGGCCAGCGCTGCGGTGACCGGACGGTTCAGCGCCACGATGCCACCGAAGGCGCTCACCGGGTCGCACGCATTGGCCCGCACATACGCCTCCACGGCGTCGGCGGCCACTGCCACGCCGCACGGGTTGGCGTGCTTCACGATGACGCACGCCGGTTCGTCGAAGCGGTGCACCAACTTCCACGCAGCCTCGGTGTCGTACAGGTTCAGGAAGCTCAGTTCCTTGCCGTTGTGCTGCACCGCGGTGTCCCACCAACTGGTGGCTCCGGCGATGCGATAGCGGGCACCCTGCTGGTGCGGGTTCTCGCCGTAACGCAACGACTGTGCCAGTTCCATCGAGAGGTGCAACCCGGCAGGAAGGGCCTCGGGTTCGTCGGGCTGCGCGTCGAACCAATTCGCGATGGCGGCGTCGTAGGCGGCAATGGTGGCGAACGCATCGCGAGCCAATCGACGGCGGGTGGCTGCCGACAGGACGCCCGTGGCCGCCACCTCTTCCTTCACGAGTGCGTAGTCGGCGGGGTTCACCACCACGCCCACGTGGGCATGGTTCTTGGCCGCGGCGCGCACCATTGCGGGGCCGCCGATGTCGATGAGTTCGATGCTCGGGTTGGAGGTGAAGGGGTACAGGTTCACCACCACCAGCTCGATGGCCTCGATGTCGTGCTCGGCCATGTCGGCCTGGTGCTCCGGGTTGGTGGGGTCGGCCAGCAGACCGCCGTGCACCTTCGGGTGGAGGGTGACCACGCGGTGATCGAGGATGGCCGGCAGTCCGGTGAGTTCCACCAGGTCGGTGACGGGCACCCCGGCCTCGGCGACCGCCTTGGCCGTGCCGCCACTGCTGACGATGCGCCAGCCCGCCGCGTGCAACGCGGCAGCGAGGTCCACGATGCCGGTCTTGTCGAACACGGAAAGCAGGGCGGTGGGCATACCCAGAATGTAGGTGAGGGCTTTGGCCGCTCAGCACCCGTCTTTACAGGCGCTTCGGATCTGAGGGTGGGATGAGGGTGCTGGTGTAGGTCCCCAGGCGCGGTACAGGGGCTCTGCGAATCTGACGGTGTCTAACGTCGTCGAGTCGCGGGAGCCCCTGTGGAAACTGATCCTACGCGCATGTGCGC
>CAIXIJ010000119.1 GCA_903919455.1 uncultured Acidimicrobiaceae bacterium
CAGCGGCAAGGGGTGGGGAATCCTCGGTGACGTCTGGGACGCCACCGGCGGCAAAGTCGTCCACGAACTCTCACAGCACGCCTGCGGGATAGCCAAAATCGCGGGCTACGCAGCGACGGCACTTAGCACTGCAGCGGTCGTGGCCGGAGTTGTGGCTCTGACCGTCGGTACTGGCGGCGTTGCTGCCGTCGCATTGTCGGTGGCCGCGACTGGCGCGTCGGCCATTCAATGGGGCGCGGGAGCCGCTGCGCATGACTCCGCGGCCGCAACAAATGGTGCGATCGGCACGGCGCTCGGGGTTCTTGCTTTGGGAACCTGGGGCGCTGTAACGCGGAGGCTGTATGGCGGGGCGCCGCTGGGTAACGGTCTCGTCGATGGTGCCGGCCTATACGCAAATGCATCTCGAACAAGCGCCTCAATCGTGGCTTCGGTCTCTGTTACTGGCGGATGCTGATGTCCCGTGTCGGCGCTTCGGAGCGGAAGTTTGCTGCGATGTTGGCTTCGTTAGTGGTCTTCCTATTGCTAAATGCAGTGCTAGTGCTATTCTTTGGGGCGAGCTGGGTATCGGTCATCTTCTTCATGTGCGCAGTTGTCTTAGCTTTCGAACTGGGATATATCGCAAATGATCTTTGTAGGTCCGAAGATCCACCGCGATGGTTGAGAAACAGCCGATATCTGATCCATCCAGATTTTCGACCGGAGAAACCCTCCAGTTCTCGGCATGAATAGATGCATCGTCATTTTTGCTCACCCGTCCGACCATTTGACTAGATGGAGCCGAAACGAGGCTGTCGCTGACATAGGTATGTGGAAATCATCGTGCCGATCGTAGGTTCGATGCTGCAGGCGTTCGGGCTTCTGACGCTCCTTTTCGAAATGACCGACCCAGACCCGGTTACACCGAAATTCCGACAGCCCCGCTGCATAGACGTACAGCGCTCAGCAGAGTCGGTCAAGCAACTCCGGAGTCGGTCTGTCTACTCGCACGGTCACAGCACTAGCGCGACCGGACCAGGCATGCGGCGAGTGACGAAGGTGTTGAGCACCGCTGACCTCCGCGCCCACTGGCTAGCGCCCTCGACGCTCGAGGCGCACGATCAGGTCGTCGTCATGGGCCGGGTAGAGGTGGCCGTATCGGTCGAGAACCACGGAGACAGATGAGTGGCCGGCAAGTGCGGCGACTTGCTTTGGGTTTGCCCCGTCGGCGATCCAGAGCGACACGGCGGTGTGGCGGAGATCGTGGATCCGCAGTGGTGCGACCTCGGCACCCCGAACGGCGGGCTCCCAGAACCTCCGGCGGAAGAGCGCGGGTCGGATCGGCTGCCCCATGGGCGATCGAAAGACGAGCTCGTCGGGATCGGCGTCCTCTCCCGCCAGTCTGGCCAACTCGTCACGGACGAATGACGGGACAGGCACCGACCGAATGCTTGCCTTGGTCTTTGGTGGCCCGAAGTGGATGTGGGCCTCCACGTCGACCAACGTCTCGGCGACGCGAATGCGCCCAGTGTCGAGATCCACCCGCGACCACCGCAGTCCAAGGAGTTCGCCCAAGCGGAGGCCTCCGAACCCGGCAACGAGGATGAAGGATCGGTAGCGCTCGTCCATCGCATCCGCCAGCCTCCACAGCTCATCCGAGGTGAGGAATCGCATCTCCTGCCGCTCGATTTTCGGCAGCGGAAGCTTCGCAACCGGGTTGTGCGGGATCAGTCGGTCTTCGAACGCGGCATTGACGGTTTTGTTGAGGATCTGGACCACCTTGTGAATGGTCGCTGGCGCCAGGTCTCCGCCGCTCGGAGATCCGAGTGCGGCGAGCCACGAGCGCATCGAGGTGCGATCGAGCTTGTTGAGCGGTGTGTCGCCGAACGCCGGGCGGACGTGCGAGTTGTAGTACTGGGCGTCGCGAGCGCGCGTGCTGGCGCGCAGGTTGGTCACCGTCGGCCACCATTGGTGCCACCACTCGTCCACGGTGATCCGTCCGAGTCTCGGGTCGATGAGCGCCCCACTCATCCGGTCGACCTCGACCAAGCTCACGTACGCGTCGGCCTCGCGCTTGCGTTTGAACTGCTTCGACCGCTGGTGACCGTCAGCCGTGCGAAAGCGCACGAGGTAGGCCTTCGAGCCATCCCCCAATCGCTTCTCCACGATCGACGCCATGCGGCCAGAATATCGAGCCAGGTGCACACCAGGTGCACAGACTCTGCAACACGGTGTGGATGGCAGCGGACTGAACGAACAGAAAAGACCAGATCAGATGGCATGCGAGTGAAGATCGACGGGCCATCAAGGCGACCGATTCACCTTTGCAAGGTGGATGTCAGGGGTTCGATTCCCCTCGTCTCCACTCCGAGAACATCGAGGCGTCTGGCGGTGAGCCAGGCGCCTCGTTCGCGTCTGGATCCTTGGCGTGCAGTGCCAGACCGACGATGGGGAACAGCACCACCGACAACAGGCCAGCACCCACCAGGGCCGCCGCGTTGTCGGAGCGCATCTGGCCGGTTTCCACGCCGATTCCGGTGATCACCACCACCAACGGCAGGGCCGCCGACTGCAGCAGAGCGAAGGCCCGCACGCTGGCGACTGGCAGTTCCTTCCGATACAGCAGCAGTGCTGGCGCACCGCGCACGACGAGGAACAGGGCAACGAACATCGGGATCTTCAGCAGCGTGCCCGGATTGCCGAGTGCGCCGAGGTTGAACTTCACGCCGCTGATCACGAAGAACAACGGAATGAAGAAGCCGAAGCCCAGCGATTCCAATCTGGTCTGAATCTCGTGGCGATGATCCACATCGTGCTCAGTGATGTCGTTCACCGTCGACTGCTGCGACACCAGGAAGATACGCGCCACCATGCCGGCCGCGAATGCGCCGAGCAGAACGTCGAGATCGAAGCGGTTGGCGATCCAGACCAGCAGCACGCAGAGCAGCACCGACAGGCGCACACCCAACTGTCCGCTGGAGTGCAGCGTCGACGAGATGAGGTGCAGTGCCTTAGGTGGTGCCGGCCGAGTGGCCAGGTAGGCGGCGAGCACCACCATCACTACGAACCCGGCAATGATGAGGCTGGTGCGCCCGGGGTTATCGGACGTGAGCGCCAGCGAGATGGCCACGATCGGCCCCACCTCGCCCATCGCACCGCCAGCCAGGATGTAGGCCCCGAACCGGGTGGGCAGCACGCCTGCATCGCCGAGGATGGGCAGCAGCGTGCCGATAGCGGTGGTGGTGAGGGCGATGGCCACGAACCGGATGCCGATCGTGACGTGCAGTTCGAACAGCGCAAACGCGACGGCGGTGCCGAGTACCAACGAGCACAGCCACCCGTAGGTGGCGAGTTTCACCGGCTTGCCCTTCACCTGCTGCAGGTCCACCTCGAAGCCGGCGAGGAAGATGAGAAACACCAACCCCATCTCTGCGAGCACGTTGATCACTTCGCCGAGCGACGCCCAGCCGAGTACATGCGGGCCGATGATGATGCCGAGGATGATCTCCACCACGACGCCAGGGATCTTCGTCCAGCGCTTTGACAGGTCGGAGATGAATGGGCTGAGCGCCGCGATAGCGACGACCAGTACGAGGGTCTGGAGAACGTGCTGGTCCACGTCGGGAGTGTAGAGAACGCCGAAGGGTCAGGCGTCGGTGGAGGATGGCGCGGCGATGTCGGGTGCCGGTGCCGCAGCGGATGCCGTTTCCGGTTCGACTGTCGGCTCCAGCGACGGCGACACGGCGGCCATCGCGATGGCGAGTGCGTGACCGAGGTTCAGAGAGTCGACGCCGCCGTGCATAGGGATGCGCACGTCGTAGTGGGTGCGAGCACGGGTGGAGGGCAAGAGGCCCGGCCCCTCGGCGCCAGCCACGAGGGCCACCTTCTCGGGCATGCCCATGCTGAACAGGCTCTCGGCGTCGGCGTCGGGTGTGAGCGCCCAGAGTTCGAACCCCTGCTTCACCAACCACTCCAGCGAATCATGCCAGTTGGTGGCGCGGGTGAGCGGTAGGTGCAGGATCTCGCCCATCGACACCCGAATGCTGCGGCGGTAGTAGGGGTCGGCGCACGTGGGGTCGATGATCATGCCGTCGAAGCCGAGGCCGCGAGCCGAGCGGGCGATGACGCCGATGTTCTCGTGGTCGTTCGAACCCTCCAGCAACACGAGGCGCTTGGCGTTGCCGGCCACTTCCATGAGGGTCGGCCAACCGCGCCGTCCGGCAGCGGCGAGCACGCCGCGGTGCACGTTGAATCCGGTGACGCCCTGCATCACTTCGTCGTCGACCATGTACACGGGGATCTGGCGCGGGTGGGCTTCCACCGCTTCCTTCACCTTCTCGAAACCCTTCGGCGTGACCAGCAGTGACCGCACGATGAAGCGCGAGGTGAGCATGCGCTCCACCACCGTGGCGCTCTCGCCGATCATGAACTGGTCGCTCTCGGTGCGGTCGCGCAGACCTGCATAGGCGACGAGGCGGTCGTCGTCCGCCGATTCAATGACGATGGGTTCCACCGGGCTGGTCACGCCGGGCACTCTAGGGCCGAGCGTCGTCGCTCGCATCCGAGTGGGGACTCGCACCCCGGGTGCGAGTCCCCACTCGGATGGTGCCGTGGGACTCGGATGGTGCCCTGGGACTCGGTTGGTGCCCTGGGACTCGGATGGTGGGCACCGACTCGGATCGGGGTGGGGTGGGGTTCGGCGCGATACTCGTGGCATGGCCACCAACACCGACCGCTACGCGTTCCTGCCGGGCGCGCCCGACTATCCCACCATCGTGGGCGGCGACGGTGTGTTCCTCATCGCCGACGATGGCCGACGAATTCTCGACGCCGCGGCCGGGGCCATCGTGGGCAACATCGGTTGGGGTCGTACCGAGGTGGCCGCGGCGGCCGCGGCGGTGATGCCGATGGGCTACGTGGTGCCGCTGTGGCCCACCCCCAGCCGCTTGGCGTTGAAGGACGAACTGGTGCAGCACTGGCTGCCCGAGGGCATGGGCAACGTGTTCTTCACCAGTGGAGGCAGCGAGAGCACCGACTCCGCCTTACGCCTGGCCCGCGCGTATCAGGTGGCCAAGGGCCGCCCGGATCGGTGGAAGATCATCGGCCGCCACCCCAGCTACCACGGCATGACGCTAGGCACCATCGCCGCCGCCAGCCACCTCGGTCGCCAGAAGGGCTACGAGCCGATGCTGCTGCCGTTCCCCAAGGTGCCGTGGGACGACCCCGAGCAGGTGCTGAAGGTGATCGAGCAGGAAGACCCGGCCACCATCGCCGGCTTCATCGCCGAACCGATGACCGGTGCCGCAGGCGCGTGTCTCACCGCCAGCGACGAGTACTGGCGAACGGTCACCGATGTGTGCAAGGCCAACGACATCCTGCTCATCGCCGACGAAGTGATGACCGGCTACGGGCGCACCGGCATCACCTGGGGGCATCAGCACTTCCCGTTCGACCCCGACGTGATCGTGGGCGGCAAGGGCCTCGGCGGCGGCTATGTACCGCTGGGCGCTGTGGCCGCCACCGACGAGGTGGTGGAGGCGCTCACCGGTTCGGGCTTCATGTACTTCACCTTCACGGGCAACGAAGCCGCCTGCGCCGCCGGCACTGAAGTACTGCAGATCCTGCGCCGCGAGAACCTGGTGGCCCGTGCGGCCGAGATGGGCGTGGTGCTGGAACGACGTCTGCGCGAGGAACTCGAGTCGCACCCGGCCGTGGTGGAGATCCGCGGCAAGGGATTGTTCTGGGGTCTGGAGTTGCGATGCAACCGCGACGATGTGGTGAACGCGGCACTGGAGCGCGACATGTGGGTGTACCCGGCGGGTTCGGGCCCGGTGGCAGATGCGGTGATGGTGGCGCCAGCATTCGTGGTCACCGCCGACGAGATCGACCAGATCGTGCAACGTCTGCGCGGCGCGCTCGATGCGGTACACCCCGGCTGACACTTCACCCCTGTGACACCTGACGGCAACCCAATCAGCACCCGGAATGGGTACCGTGGCCGAGTGATGGCCCCGCACCTGCTCCCCGACGTTGGCAACGATCCTCGACGCCTCGTTCGCCTGGATGCGGTGCACAACTTCCGCGATATGGGTGGGTATCCCACTGTTGACGGTCGCACCACGAAGTGGGGTCGCCTGTTCCGTGCCGATGGCCTGTATCGCCTCACCGGCGACGACCTCGAAGCGGTTCGGTTGCTGGGTCTGCAGACGGTCATCGACTTGCGTACGCATGCAGAACTCGAAGAGCGCGGCACCTTTCCGGTGGATCGTCACCCGGTGCAGTTCCACCACGTGTCGGTGATCACCGAGACCTGGACCGCCGAGGATGCAGAGGGCGAAGACGATCCGGCCGACTTCCTCGAGCGTGCCTACCTGTCCATGCTGGAGGAGGGTGAACAGCAACTCGCTGCGGCGTTCATGACGCTGTGCGAACCCGGTGCGCTACCAGCGGTGTTCCACTGCGCCGCAGGCAAGGACCGCACGGGGATGTTGGCGATGATGCTGCTGGGCAGCCTGGGCGTGCTCGACGAATACATCGTGGCCGACTACGCGCTCACCGCCGAGGGCATGGAGCGCATGCGGGCGTGGGCCGAGCGCGAGTTTCCCGAGATCTACGAGCGCATCAAGAACGGCCCGGCCATCTTCTCGGCCGCCGTGCCCGAGGCCATGTTGCGGATGATCGGCCACGTGCGTCAACGCCACGGCAGCATCCTCGAGTTCGTGCTGAAGCTCGGCGTGCCCGCCGATGCCATCGAACGACTGCGTTCGGAACTGCTCGACTGAGCAACGTACGCTGGCAAAATGACTGGAACGATCGCACTGATGGGTGGCGGCCCGTTCGTCGCCAACGACGAACTCGACGCACGCCTTCTGGCAGCAGCGTCGGCGACACGAGTCGTGGTGCTGCCCACGGCGGACGCCTTCGAGCGGCCCGAGCGCCAAGTTGCTGCAGCGATGGCGTGGGGCGAACGCCTGTCGGTGGAGGTGGAGGCACTGATGGTGCTGCGTCGCTCCGAGGCGATGGACGAAGCCGCTGTGGAAGTGGTGCGCAATGCCCGCGCCGTGTACCTCGTGGGTGATCAACCGCTGCACCTCAAGTCGGTGTTGAAAGACACACCGCTGTTCGCCGCCTTGAGCGAGGTGCTGCGCAACGGTGGCGTGGTGGCCGCATCGGGTGGCTCGGCCGATGCGTTGTGCGACCCGATGGTGGATCCGCGCGGTGGCGCCTTCACCTTGGGCCTCGGCCTGGTGGCCGAGTTGGCGCTGGTAACCGAAGCCGAGCAAGGGTCGCCCGAGCGTCTGCATCGAACCCGCGAACTGGCAAACACCACGTTGGCGGTGCTGCACACCGGTGGCGCGCTGGTGAAGTCGGCTACGGGTTGGGAAGTCGTCGGCAAGGTGGAGGTCTTCGGCGACCTTCCCTGACCGGCCGGCCTGCCGCCTGGCTGAGTTCACTTGGCCGAGGCGGCCAGGTGGTGGGCTCAGGTGGTGGGGGTAGCCGCAGCGGTGGTGTCGGTACCCGCTGGCGCTGTGGTGGGCGACACGGTGGTCGTAGTGGTGGCCGCCGCGGGGTTCGCGGTGCCCTGCTGGATGTCCATCACGTCGATCACGAAGGTGATGCTGGCCCCACCGGGAATGGAACCCTGGCCGGTATCGCCGTAGGCCAACGCCGCCGGGATATCGAGCTGGATCTGGCTGCCCTTCTTGGCGCCCAGCAGGCCTTGCTCCCAGCCGGGGATGACGCTGCCCGCACCCAGGGTGATGGTGAACGGCTCGCCACGGTCGTAGCTGTTGTCGAACGCCGTGCCGTCCTTCGACAGCACACCGATGTAGTGGACACTGATGACGTCGCAGTTCTTCGCGCCTTCGCCGGTGCCTTCCTTCAGCACGGTGGTCTTCAGTTCGGTGACATCGGCGCCAGGCTGCTTCACCGTGGGCTTGGCTGGCACGGTAGACGTGGTGGCGGTGGCGTTCGTGGTGGTGGTGGCCGGAGCAAGACACTTGGGCGCCACAGTGGTGGTGGTGGCACCAAGAAGGCCGCTGGTGCTGCTGGCCGAGCTGGTGGTGTTCTTGTCGTTTCCGCTGAACAGATACACGCCGCCGACGAGCGCCACGACGGCGATCACGGCGATGACGACGCGCATCACGACCTTCTTCGACTTCTCCTTGCGCTGCTCCTTGGCGAGCTCTTGGAGACGGATTTGGCGGTTGGCCTTCTGACGTTCGCGTTTGGGGGTGCCCACGAGAAAGGGAGGCTATCCGACGCACGCCCTGTCCGTACCTTCGCTCGCCACGACCTCAAGTTCACGCTGCGTGGCGCCGATGAAGCATTACAGACGTTGGAGCGAAGGACGCTCGGCGGCGTCGCCCCAATCGGGGTGCGGGTTCATCTGAGGAACGGGATGGGTATGAGGAGGAACGAGCATGTCGGCGCAAGGGCGCTGGCGGTGACGGGTCTGCTGGGTGGCGTCGCCTACCTGGTGTGGCGTCTCGCGTCATCCATGCATGGTTCGCCGTTTTGGTTGGCCACACCGTTCTATGTAGTGGAGACCATCGGGTTCCTGGCCACGGCCCTATTGGTGTGGGCGTTGTGGCCTGCGCCGGTCATGGGTCGCGAAAATTCGGTAGATCACTACGCCGCTAGGGCGGATGCCGTGGTGCGGGTGCACGGCCACTCCTTGCAGGACCTCCGCGCCACGATGTTGGCGCTGCAGCACGTGGCCGGCGTGGACGACGTTGTGATCGTGGACATCGACGGTCGACCTGAGGTGGCCAGAATGGCCGTCGAGTTCCAGGCCATCTACGCAGCCACCGACCCGAGCGACCGCAATGGCATGAGCGTGATGGCATCGGCCGTGCGCGCACGGCAGTTCCTGCTGCTCGATGCGGGTGACGTACCCACCTCCGACATCGTCACTCGCCTGGCCCCAGACCTGGCCGACCCGACCGTGGCAGTGGTGCAGGGCCTCGGTGTGTCGGTGGCCGACGACTCCCCCGAGCACGGACCTGACCGTCGGCACGAGTTGATCTTCGAACGCAGTTCACTGAACCCGGCCCTCGGTCGGCGTGGTGCGGCCATCTGGCTCGGCTCCGGTGCGCTGATTCGCGTGGATGCCCTTCGTGGGTTGCCGATCGATCTGCGCAGCAACGTGGAAGCCTGCTGGTCGGCCACTTCGGCGCTGCATACCGCAGGTTGGAAGGTGACTGCGCCGGCGGGTGCACCCGTGCTTGCCTTCCGCGACCTTCGCGACGCTCGTACCGTGTACGACGACCGCGTGTATCGCGTTCGTGCCGCTCGCGAGATGGTGTTCGGCCCGCATGGAGTGATGCGCCCCGGGGTGAGCGGCCTCACCCATCGTCTTGCCGCGCTGGCGTGGTGTGTACGTCCGCTGTCGAGCATTCGTCGCGTGGCGTTCATCGCGCTGCTCTGCGCCGCCCTCCTCGCCGGCGAGGCACCGTTCAGTGGCAGCGTGACCGCTATGGCCGTGCTGTGGCTGCCCTACTTCGCGTACACCTCGTTGGGGGTGTGCCTGCTGAGCGGATGGACGTTGCGCCCAGGCGACCGTGCTCGCTGGTCGCTGCACAACATCGGTGCCACGCTGCGCAGTTCGCTGGACCCGGCGACCGCTCCGGAGCGGCCGCCGATCGTGAACCTGCCCGCCAGTCAGTACGGCGCCAGCCTGGTCGCTGCGGTCGTCGTTCTCAGCGTGGTGCTCTTGCTACGTGGCCTCAGCGATCGCTTCACCCACTCCATGGGCGTGCTGCCGCAATCGGCGCTGCTGGCCATGGTGGCCGTCAGCCTGTGGCTGCTCGGCCTGTCGTTGGACCTGCTCCGCGTATTGGGTCGCAAGGCGCATGCTCGCCGAGCTACCCGTGTGGGCGCTGCGCTGTCGGCTGGTTTTGGCGACCGTGCCGTGTCCATCCTCGACCTCACATCGCTCGGCGCTGGTGCCGTGTGCCTCGACCGCTTCGAGATCGGTGAGCGGGCACTCCTGCAGACATCCATCCCTACGCGAACGGGTGTGACCAGCGTGCAACTGACGGCGGTGGTGCGCAATGCGACCCGACTGCCATACGGGGAATGGCGTCTCGGATTGGAGTTCGAATCCATCGACGATGCCAGTGCGAACGCGTTCGCTGAGTACTGCTTGATCGAGCCGGTGTGGGAGCAACTGGGCGTCATGCCCGACACGTCGATTACCGAATCGCGTCCACTGATGAGCCGCGGTGGCGTAGAGCCGACATCGAGAGTCGGCCGCATGGTGCTGCGGGCTGTTGCGCTGCTGGCCCTCGTGGGTGCTGTGGCCAGCTCTCTCCCGGCGCAGGCCGAAGCCGCTGCGGTGAGCCCACGCTGGACCGACACGCTGATCCGAGCGAGCGAGACGTCGGACCAGCGCGTCCGGGTCACGCTGTCGCTGGCGGTACTGGGGATTTCCGGCATCATCGCCGTCAGCATGTTGGTGGGGTTGCACCGGCCGCGTCGCGCTGCGGACGTGTGATCGACGACTCAGTCGTCGTTGGGGTCGTCGTCACCAGACTTGGCGATGAGATACCCGATCGCCCGCTCGGCCTTCGGGTAGCGATGCACCAACTTCCAGAAATCGGGTCCGTGCCCGCGCACCTCCAGGTGGCACAGTTCGTGCACGATCACGTAGTCGATCACCCAGTCGGGGAACGCCACGAGGCGGTTCGAGATGCGGATGGCGCCCGTGCTGATGGTGCACGAACCCCACCGGGTGGTCATGTCGTCGGCCCATCGAATCTCGCGCGGACGCGGCAGTTCATGACGCCGTGCCAACGTGTTGGCGCGCTCGGTGAGATCGATGCGGTCGCTGGAGTGTTTGCGCAGGAAGCTGGCCGTCATCTTGGCCACCCAGTGCTCTTCCTCTGCGGCGCTCATCCACGAGGGCACGGCGATGCGCAAGACGCCGCCGCGCAGTTCCGCACCCACGGTGCGTTTGCGTTTCGCAGAGCGCCGAACCTCGACGGTGAACGGCTGGTCGTTGTCGGTGACCAGCTCCGGCTCGTCGTCGAACTCAATGGTTGCTGGTGGCCGCGACGGTGCCGCAGCCGGCTCCGGATCCATGTCGAACAGGGTCGGGCGCAGCTCGTCGTGCATCGTGTCGTGCCCTCAGAGCGTGTTGCGGAAGGCGGATGGTTCGACCAGTTGCACTTGCTCGCCGATGGCCACCCGGCCATCCGAGTGCACGATCAGCCACGTGCCGCTGAGGTTCGGAAAGCGCACCTCGAGATGGCCGAGTACGTGGCACAGCGTTCGGATGAGTCCGGCGTGGGTGACCACCAACACCTCACCACCCGGCGACGCCATGGCGATGTCGTTGCATGCCTGCACGGCTCGGGCCACCACGGCCTCGGGTTCCTCGGCGCCTTCGGGCCGGCGTTGCTCGGTCAGGTACCCGGGCCAACCCGCCTCGATCTCGGCCACGGTGAGCCCCTGCCACGGGCCGAACGCTGCTTCCATCAGACCGGGGTGCAGTTGCACCGGACCCACCCCAATGTGTTCCGCGATCACGGCCGCCGTGTGCGCGGCGCGCTGCAGGGTGCTGGCCCACACGGCATCGAAGGTGCCCAACTGCTCGGCCGCGGCAACAGCCTGCAGCAGGCCGGTCTCGGTGAGCGGCGGATCCTCCTGGCCCTGCCAGCGGCCGGACGCGTTCCACTCGCTCTCCCCATGGCGCAGCGCGAGGATGCGCGTGACGGGCTGGTGGCTGGTGGTCATCGCCCGGAGGGTAGCCGTCGACATTGCGAGGTGCCCACTACGCTGCTCCGCATGGCAACGCTCCGTCTGTTTGCTGCTGCCCGCGAGGCAGCGGGTACCGGCAGTACGGAGACCCATGCGGGCACCGTGGGCGAGGTGTTGGCCGAAGCGGAGTCCCGGTTCGGGCCCGACTTTCGCGCCGTGCTGCAAAGCTGTCGGGTGTGGTTGAACGGCGAACCCGCCGAGATGCATATGGCCGTGACGGGAAATGACGAGGTGGCGGTCCTGCCACCCGTGAGTGGAGGTTTCGAATGAGCACGAACGAGTTCGACCCGCGTCAGTTGCCGCTCGACGAGCTGCGCTCCTTGCGTGCTGGCCTGCAGCACGACGACGACGCCGTCAGCTATGTGCGTCGCCTCGCCCAAGCCCGGCTCGACCTCGCACGCGCCGAACTGCGCAACCGCGCGGCCACCGAGGATGTGAGCAGCATCACGGGTGAGTTGCCGTCGATTCTCAGTTCGCAACTCACCGGCGGCCCGGCTCGTCCGCCGCGCCCAGCCGACGATTTCAGCGAGCATCCACTTGCGTTGCAGTTGGAAGACCTGTGCTCCGATGCCGGAAGCGCCGACCTCGGTTCGATGTCGCTCGATCAACTCGCTAGCTACATCGCCGCATTGCACGAGTTCGAGCAGGCGCGCTCCGTCGAGCGCAAGGAACTGTTCTCGCGCATCGATGCGCTCAGCGCCGAGCTCGTGCGCCGTTACCGCGATGGCGAAGCCAACGTCGACGGCCTGCTCGGCGACGACGACACCGCCGACTGAACCTAGGAGTGGTGTGTCGCGTCGGGGTGTGACCGTCTGCGCAGTACCGCGAACGCCAACACGCCGCTGAGCACCGATGCCAGCAGGATGGCGATCTTGGCGTCGGCGAGGTGTTCTTCGTTCACCACACCATCGTCCACGAACGCCAACTCGGCGATGAACAGCGCCACGGTGAACCCGATACCGGCGGCGTTGCCAGCGCCCAGCAATTGGCGCCCGGTGGTGCCCTCGGGGAGATCAGCGGAGCCAGATCTGGTGGCGAGCCGGGAAGCCAGCAGCACACCGATCGGTTTGCCGAGCACAAGGCCGGCTGCGATGCCCCAGAAGATGACCGAGCCAAAGGCCACTCGCATGCTGTGGCCGCTGACCTCGATACCGGCGTTAGCGAGCGCGAAGAGCGGCACGATCACGTAACTGCTCCACGGGTGCAAGCGGTGTTCGAGTTGCGGAATGCGCTCCACGGGAGCGAGCAACCCCATCACCACGCCGGCGAGCGTGGGGTGGATGCCCGCTTCGTGCATGGCGAACCACATGATCACGCCGATGATGGCGTAGACCAGTACATAGGGCACGCCAGCCGTGCGCAAGAGCACGGTGACGCCGATGGCGGCGACGGCTCCGGCCAGCCAACCGAACGAGACGCCCGCTGAGTAGAACACCGCGATCACCACGATGGCGCCGATGTCGTCGACCACGGCGAGGCCGAGCAGGAACGCGCGCAACGATGCCGGGGCGCCAGTTCCGACCAGGGCCATCACACCCACGGCCAGGGCGATGTCGGTGGCCATCGGGACACCCCACCCCTTGGCGGCGCTGCCACCAGCGATGGCCAGGTAGAGCAACGCCGGCACGATCATGCCGCCGATCGCAGCTGCCACCGGCAGGGCGGCCGCCCGCCGTCCGGCGAGGTGCCCGCTGGTGAGTTCCCGCTTGATCTCAAGGCCAACGACCAGAAAGAAGATGGTCATGAAGCCGTCGCTCACCCAGTGCTGGAGGTCGAGGTGCAGCGCATGGCTGCCCGACCCAACGTTGACGACGTGATGCCAGAAGTTGCGGTACGACGACCGCCACGGAGAGTTCGCCCAGACCAGCGCCACCACCGAAGCACCGATGAGGAGCGCCCCACCGGCAACTTCGGTGTGGAGGAACTCGACGAGAGGCGACAGCAGGCGCCGCACCGTGGACTGGCGCTGTGCTCGGTCGGTCTCCTGGGCCATGCGGGTCGATTGTGGCACGCGGGTCCGCGCGGACTCCGCTCCTCCTCTGGGGAATGTTGACTGCACAGGTAGTGTTCTCACCCGTCGTGCAACGGGTTGCTGTGCTTTCGTTCCACACCTCGCCACTGGCTCAACCGGGCTCGGGCGACAGTGGCGGCATGAACGTCTATGTGCGCGAGTTGTCGTCGGCGCTGGCGCAGGCCGGTGTGGAATGCACCACGTACACGCGGCGCACGTCGGCCGATCAGCCCGAGGTGGTGCAGGTCGAGCCCGGCCACCGTGTGGTGCACCTCACTGCCGGCGACTTCGATCTACCCAAAGAGGCCCTTCCCAGCGTGCTCGATGAGTTCGGCGATGCCGTGATGGAGCACATGCGCCGGCAGGCCCCTGTCGACGTGCTGCACGCCAACTACTTCCTCAGTGGCCTGGTGGCGCATCGCCTCAAGCACGAACTCGATCTTCCGTTCGTCAGCACGTTTCACACCCTGGCCAAGGTGAAGGCGGAGGGTGGCGACACCGAGAGCCAGTGGCGCCACGACGCAGAGGCCGACATCATTCGCTGTGCCGATGCCATCTGCGTGAGCTGCACCGAAGAGGAAAACCAGTTCCGTCGGCTCTACGGCAACCCCCAGGCTCGCATCGAGATCGTGGCCCCAGGGGTGGAGCACGCCTTCTTCGCCCCCGGTGAACGATCTGGGGCGCGTCGTGCGCTCGGCCTGCCGCTCGATGCCCCGGTGCTGCTGTTCGTGGGTCGCATCCAACCGCTCAAGGCACCCGATGTTGCGGTGCGTGCCCTCGCCGAACTCGGCCGACCCGATGCCATCCTGCTGGTCGTCGGTGGCGCCAGTGGATCCGAGGGAAGCACTGAAGAGCAACTGCTGCGCGACCTCGTGCAGGAACTCGGTCTCGCTGCGCAGGTGCGGTTCGTTCCGCCGCAGCCCCATCACATCCTGTCCACCTATTACCGTGCCGCCGATGCGGTGGTGGTGCCGAGCCGCAGTGAGAGCTTCGGCCTGGTGGCGCTGGAGGCTTCAGCCTGTGGCGTGCCGGTGGTGGCCAGTGGCGTGGGCGGTCTGCTGACGCTGGTGGATCACGGCGAGACCGGCTATCTGGTGCCCGACCGCGACCCAGCGGTCTTCGCCCACTACCTCCGCGAAATCATCGAACACCCAAGCCACGCGGCTGCATTGGGTCGTCGGGGCGCCGACCGCGCGCGCCGGTACACGTGGAGCTTCGCTGCTGCCCGACTGCGTCGTTTGTACACCGACCTCGGTGTGCGCGAGCGGGTGGCCTGCGGATGACCGACTACCACTTGCCGCCGTCGCTGCAGGAGTTCGAGACATCCATCACCGCGTGGCTGCACGGGTTCGCCAAGGGCAGCAACCTCTTCGAGGCCATCGACCGCGGAGAACCTGGCGATAGCAACGAGCCGCGCTGGTATGTACGCCTGCGCGGTGAAGAGAAGGAACACATCACGGTGTGGCTCACACTGGGCCAACGCACCCTTCGCTATGAGGCGTACGTGTTGCCAGCCCCGCAGGAGAACGCTGCGGCCGTATACGAGATGGCGTTGCGGCGCAACGATCGTCTGGTGGGCGCTCACTTCGCCATCGGAGTGGAGGATGCGCTCTTCCTGCGCGGCGAACTGCCACTGACGGCGCTGAACGAAGCCGAACTGGATCGCGTGCTCGGGTCGCTGTATCAGTACGTGGAGTCCACGTTCCCAGCGCTGATTCGCCTCGCCTTCGCCAGCAAGTTCACCTGACCTGCCCACTGGCTGGCGGAGGGAATTCTGCCGAAGTCGGTGCCTCGCTGTACCCAGTGAGAGCGGGTGGCCGGCAACGTCGGGGAAGTCGTGCCGGCCACCCGCCGTGCGCCGACGTAGCCTCTGGCGCATGACTTCGTATCGGCTGGCAGTGGTGGGTGGCGGCAACATGGGCGCCGCCCTCGTGGGTGGTCTGTTGAAGGGCGACTGGAATGCCGCCGAACTGGTGATCGTGGAGGTCCTGCCGGCGCGCGCTGCGCAGTTGGCCGAGATGTTCCCCGGGGTGGCCGTGGTGGCCGAGACACCGTCGTGCGAAGCGGCCCTGATTGCCGTGAAGCCCTACGACGTGGCCACGGCCTGCTCGGCCGCGGCTCGGGCGGGCGCTCGCCGACTGCTGAGCATTGCTGCCGGCATCTCCGTGGCGGCCCTGCAGGATGCTGCCGGCCCCGACGTGGTGGTGGTGCGTTCGATGCCGAACACCCCCGCACTGGTGGGCGAAGGTGCCGCAGCCATGTGCGGCGGAACCACCGCCGAGGAAGACGACCTCGCCTGGGCAGAGGGCATCCTGGGTTCCGTGGGCATCGTGGTGCGCGTGCCCGAGAGTCAACTTGATGCGGTCACCGGGCTGGCCGGCAGCGGCCCTGCCTACCTGTTCCTGGTGGCGGAGGCGCTCACCGAAGCGGGTGTGCTGGCCGGTTTGAGCAGGCAGAACGCCGAGCAACTGGTGCAGCAACTGTTCGTCGGTTCAGCGAAGTTGCTGGCAGAGCAGGGCAACCCGGCTCAGCTGCGGGCCAACGTCACATCACCTGGCGGCACCACTGCAGCGGGGCTTCGTGCCCTCGAAGAGCATGGTGTGCGGTCGGCATTCCTGGAAGCAGTGATGGCCGCCACGGCCCGCGGTAACGAACTCGGCAAGCGCTGAGCATCGATTCGTCGGTTTTCAGGGTTCAGTTTTTTCTTGCTGTGACTCTTTTCTCATGGCCGAATCTGTGTCTAACCTTCGCGCGGGTCGCAAGACCACCGGTAGAGCAATCGACCGGATGTCGCGCTCCCCTCGGGGGGCTGCGCCGAAGAGGGTTGGTGCCATCGGGGGGTTGGCATCGGCCCTTTTCGTTTTTTCCGGCAATGCTGCGGGCGGTCCGGGCACGGTGGCAGTGGCGGCGGCACGGGTAGGTTGACCGTTCATGGGCCGCAGGTTCGACACCATCTCCTTCCTCAGCGACCTTGGCGTGGTCGACGAATCGGTCGGCCTCGTGCGAGTGATCGTGCGCGACCTTGCGCCACACGCTGTGGTGGTGGACCTCACCCATCAGGTGCCGGTCTACGACGTGCGTGCCGGCAGCTTGGCCCTGGCCCGAGCCATCGGTTACGTGCCCTCGGGCGTGGTGCTGGCGTCGGTGGATGCCGGCCCGGAGTTCGACCGTGGTTTCGTGGCCATCGAGGTGGCATCCGGTGAAGGCATTCTGATCGGGCCCGACAACGGGCTGCTGGCTCCCGCCGTTGCCATGGCTGGCGGCGCTGAGCGAGCCATTGCGCTCACGAACGAGGACTACCACCTGGCCAGCGCAGGTGGGCCCTTCGCCACCCGCGACGTGCTGGCTCCAGTGGCCGCGCACCTCTGCAACGGCGTCGACCTCTCTGAGTTCGGCGACGAGGTGGACACCAGCCTGCTGCTGCCGGGCGTGGTGCCGCTGCCGCGTGACGCAAATGGTGGTGGCGTGCATGCCGATGTCCTGTGGGTGAACCACGTGGGCAACTGCCAACTCAATGTTGGCGCCGACGATCTCGGGGCGTGGGGCGGCCAGGAGGGCACTCGGCTACTGGTTGCAGCCGGCGAGATCACCCGAGTTGCTGAGCGCGTGGCACATGCCGGCCGGTTGGGTACCGGGTCGGTGGGTTTGGTGCTGGACCCTTTTGGCATGTTGACCTTGGTGCTCGACCGGCGCTCCGCCGCCGAGGAGTTGCAGTTGGCTGCGGGCGACCAGGTACTGCTCACTCCGTTGGCCGACGGCGATCGCGGCTCAGGTGCCACCAGCCCGGTCACCCTGCGTCCGCACCGGTAATCTGACGTCATGCGCCCCGCTACCACCTTGACCCTTGGCCTGCTTCTGGCGATCATCCTCGTGGCGGGGATCGTGTCGCTGCTGCGCATGTGACCGTGCACGCGCGATGGCCCGGTGACCGATGAGTAACATCGGTTCCAACGGCATTGGGGGGCCGCACAGGTGAATCTCGCACGCATCATCGACTCGCATCCAGACGACCTAGTCGCCATCATCAGCCGCAGTCGTCCCACCACCTACGGCACCCTGCGCGATCAGGTGGCTCACCTGCGCGGTGGTTTGGCCCGTCTCGGTGTGCAGTCGGGTGACCGTGTGGCCCTGCTGTGCAGCAACGGTCGGTACTTCGTCGATTTCTACCTTGCGGCGCTCGGACTCGGTGCCGTCACTGTGCCGCTGAACCCGTCCAGTCCGGGTCCGGAGATCGAACGCGAAGTGGCCACCGTTGGCGCCAAGGTCGTGGTGGTGGAACCTCTCGCTGCTCACGCCTGGAGCCAGGTGGATCGGGCTGCGGTGCCGACCGTCAGCCATGTGGTGGCCACCGAGGCCAACACCGTGGCCGCTGCCGACGTGGTGTTCGACCAACTGCTCACCGACGCACCCTTGGCGGCGGTGGATGTGGAACCGGATCACCTCGCCGCGCTCATCTTCACCAGTGGCACTGCCGGTTCGCCGCGCGCGGCGATGCTGTCGCACGGCAACCTGATGTCGAACATCGAGCAGGCGGCATCCGATGTGGACGGCGTTCGCCAGGGCGACGTGGTGTACGGCGTGCTGCCGATGTTCCACATCTTCGGGCTCAACGTGGTGCTCGGTCTGTCGCTGTACCGCGGTGCCACCACGGTGCTGGTGCAGCGTTTCGATCCCTCCACCGCACTCGACACCATTCGCGAGCGCAACGTGACTGTCATCCCCGGGGCGCCACCGCTCTGGTTGGCGTTCAGCCACTTCGACGGAGCTCCGGTCGACAGCTTCGCTGGCGTGCGCTTGGCGCTCACAGGTGCGGCCAAGATGCCCGAGGAAGCCATGCGGCGGTTGCAGACCAAGTTCGGGCTCACGCTGATGGAGGGGTATGGCCTCACTGAGGCAGCGCCCGTCGTCACGTCGTCGGCCGGTATCCCCCAGCGCGTGGGGTCGGTGGGCAAGGTGCTCGACGGCATCGAAGTTCGCTTGGTCGACGACCACGGCGACGATGCGCTGCGCGGCGACGCCGGTGAGATCTGGGTGAAGGGCCCGAATGTCTTCCTCGGGTATCTCCACGAACCGGAGGCCACCCACAAGGTGCTCACGGCCGATGGGTGGCTGCGCACCGGCGACATTGCCGTGACCGACGACGACGGCTACCTGTACCTGGTGGATCGGGTGAAGGACCTCATCATCGTCAGCGGGTTCAACGTGTACCCGGCCGAGGTGGAAGAGGTGCTGATGGAGCACCCCGCAGTGCGCGAGGTGGGCGTCGTGGGCGTGCCGCACCCGCACACCGGTGAGGCCGTGAAGGCGTTCGTGGTGCTCGAGGCGGGGGCTGCCGCGCACGAGGACACCCTGGTGAGTTGGTGTCTCGACCATCTGGCTCGTTACAAGTGCCCGAGCAAGATCTTGTTCGTCGATGAACTGCCGCGCAACGTGAGCGGCAAGCTCTTGCGTCGCAGCCTCATCTGACCGGGCTCTGTCAGGGCGCTGTGACGCGGAAGTAGATCTCGCCCTGGTCGATGCCGAGCGGCATCCCGACCGGTAACTGCTCGGCGGCGCGAGCCAGGCCAACGGCTTCGGTGATGAGCCATTCGTCGTCGCGTTCGTTGGCCCACCAACCCTGGCGGGTGAACCCGTCGCGCAGCGCCGATACGTACTCGGTGAACGACATGTCGAGTTCGGTGACGGTGAAGCCCGTGGTGGCCTGGGCGCTGACCAGGCCGGCCATTGAGCTACCGCAGCCGCAGGCCGGGTCGGCACAGACGTGCATGGGCATGGTGACGAGTTCGCCCTCCAGGGCAAAGCAGAAGTCGTCGGGGCCGGATGGTTCCGGGTGGCGGGCGGTGAAGACCTTCATCGCAGCGGGCTCCTCGAGGTGTGTGGCAGTGCGGGCGAAACGCCGATGGTCGGACGCCGGCGGCGGCGCCCTCGCACAGGTCTACGCCAGGGGTGCGACAGGGTTTCGGGAGGTGCTGGTCAGGCGACCGAACGCAACTCGACCGCAGCGTTGCTGCGCCGCGGTGGCGCCGACGCCACCAGGAAGCCGATGAAGAGAATGACGATGCCCAGGAGCAGGGTGACCGCAAAGGCGCGATCCTTGCCGAGCCGGCCGGCCAGCGTGCCACTAGCGCTGAGCACGATCGTGCCCACGGCGATCAGTAGGTTGCCGAGCACCAAACGGCGCGGTGCCGCCACGACGCGCTGGCCACCGAGCGACGGGTTGCGACCACGCCACACCCGCCAGGCGCTCCAGATGGCCCCCACGATGATCACCAGGGCTGCGACGCCGGAGCCAACGGCTGCGAGCACCCGCGGCGCCACGCCGAATACGTCCTGGCCGGTGGGGAACTCGGTGGAAATGATGGCGGCCTGTGTGGGCGCGAAGCCCACCACGCCCACGGTGAGCCCACTGAGGAACACCAGCCACCAGCGAACACGGTTCCCGACTTGGTCCCCGGCCAACAGATACACGGTGCCGAGCGCCAGCCACGGCACGTTCAACACGGCACCCGCCGTGTAGAAGACGCGAAAGGCGCCCAGGCTCCAGCCCGAGCTCTCAGCCCACCACAGGGCGAGGGAACCCACGGCGAACAAGGCGAGTGACACCGTCCAGGCGAGTTCGTGTGGCCGACGGCGTCGGAGCCAACGGTCGAGCGTGCTCAACGCGAACGCAAGCGCAACCAGCGTGGCTGCGGCGGCGAGAGCGGCATTCATGTGCCGAAGGTTAGGTGGCGGGCGTGTCGGATGGCACGCCCCCTCACACCAAACTCCCACCCGCCTGGCTTTGTGAATGTGTGCACGAGTGCCTAACGTTTCCAACGGTATGGCCCCCGACCGCAACCGTCGCCGCATCCCTGATGCCACCGTGTCGCGTCTGCCCGTGTACCTGCGCATCCTCAGCGAGCAGGCCGAAGCGGGCGTGGACAACATCTCGTCGGAGGGTTTGGCCGAGTTGGCCGGGGTGAACGCCGCCAAGGTGCGCAAGGACCTCAGCTACCTCGGCAGCTACGGCACTCGCGGCGTGGGCTATGAGGTGGCGTACCTCGTGTACCAGATCCGCCGCGAACTGGGTCTCACTCACGACTGGCCTGTGGTCATCGTGGGCGCCGGCAACCTCGGGCAGGCACTGGCGGGCTACGGCGGCTTCGGCGAGCGCGGTTTCCCGGTAGCGGGCATCGTGGATATCGACGACACCAAGGTCGGCACGGTGCTGGGTGGCACCCGTGTTCGCCACATCGACGAACTTCCCCAGATCGTGCTCACCCGTCGGGTGAACATCGGCGTCATCGCCACGCCTGGTGGGGCAGCGCAAGATGCCGCCGACCGCTTGGTGAAGGCCGGGGTCACCAGCATCTTGAACTTCGCCCCGGTGGTGCTGTCGGTGCCCCGCGCCATCGAGGTGCGCAAGGTCGACCTCGCCGTGGAACTGCAGATCCTCAGTTACCACGAGCAACGCCGTGCTGGCGGTGCGATTCATGCCGTGCAAAGTGGCACCGGCCGATCGGCAACGGCGTAGGGTGGTGGCTGCATGAGCATCGTGGTCATCGGGGTGAACCATCACACCGGCCCCATTTCCCTGCTCGAACGCGTGTCCATCTCGCACGACGGTCTCAGCAAGGTCATCAACGGGCTCGTTGGCCGCGCCAACATTCGTGAGGCGGCGGTGCTCAGCACCTGCAACCGCACCGAGGTCTATGCGGTGGCCGAGCGGTTCCATGGTGCCTACGCCGACATTCGCGACTTCTTCTGTGAACTCGGTGGGCTCCAGCCCGACGAGTTGCACCCGCACCTCTACAGCCAGCACGACGATGCTGCGGTGGCGCACCTGTTCGAGGTGGCCTCTGGTCTGGACAGCGCCGTTCTTGGTGAGAGCGAGATCCTTGGTCAGGTCCGCGGCGCGTGGGAAACCGCGCAGGCCGAAGGCGGGGCTCGCGCCACCCTGAACCTGCTGTTCCGCCATGCGATCGAGACCGGCAAGCGGGCCCGCACCGAGACTGGCATCGGCAAGCACACCACGTCCGTCAGCCATGCTGCGGTCGATATGGCCCACGAACACTTGGGCTCGCTCGCTGGTCGCAAGGTGCTCGTCGTCGGTGCCGGCGAGATGGGTGAAGGTATTGCGGTGGCGTTGGTTGGTGCCGGTGCCACCGACATCACCGTCACGAACCGCACCGAGATGCGCGCCGAACATCTGGCACAGCGCGTCAGTGGCCGCATCGTGCCGTTCGCTCAACTCGGGCAGGCACTTGCCGACTGCGATGTGTTGCTGACGTGCAGTGGTGCGGGCACCGTGGTGGACCACGAACTGGTGGTGGCCGCTCGCGGCGCCCACAGCGAGCCGCTGCTGGTGGTCGACATCGCGGTGCCGCGCAACGTGGCTGCCGATGTGGAGCACGCCCCGAACGTGACGCTGCTGAACCTCGATCACCTTCGCGACTGGGCTGCCCGAGGGCTGGAGAAGCGCCAGGCCGAGGCCGATCGCGTGCGTTCGATCGTGGGTGAGGAAGTGGAGCGGTTCGCGATGGAGGCCACTGCTCGTCAGGCGGCACCGCTGGTGGCTCAGCTGCACGAGAAGGCCGACACTGTGCGTCAGGCCGAGCTCGAGCGATTCCACAATCGCCTTGCATCGCTCGACCCGGCGCAGCGTGATGCCGTCGAGGCGCTTACCAAGGGCATCGTCGCCAAGCTGCTGCACCATGCATCGGTGCGCTTGAAGGACGACGCCGGCACTCCGCAGGGCGAGCGAAACTCGGCTGCAGTGCGCGAGCTGTTCGACCTCGGCTGACGCCAGCGATGAACGCCCCCACCGTGAGTTCGTTGCGTCTGGCGACGCGCTCCAGCGCGCAAGCCACTGCGCAGGCACAGGCTGTGGCCGACGCGTTGATGGTGGCCCACGACGGTCTGCAGGTGCAGCTGGTGTTCGTGGAGACATTGGGCGATCAGCGCCTCGATGTGCCGCTGCACACCATTGGTGGCCAGGGGGTGTTCGTGAAGGAGGTGCAGCGGGCGGTGCTGCATGGGCACGCCGACATTGCGGTGCACAGCGCGAAGGACTTGCCGTCGGTGACCGGTGAAGGATTGCAGTTGGCTGCCTTCACCGAGCGTCGTGATGCTCGTGATGCGTTGGTGGGCCGTTCGCTGGCCGAACTGCCCGATGGCGCCACCGTGGCCACGGGTTCGGTGCGCCGCCGGGCGCAACTGCAGGCGGTGCGGCCCGACCTTCAGTTCGTGGAACTACGGGGCAACATCGCCACCCGGTTGTCGAAGCTGCCCGATGGTGGGTCGCTGGTCATGGCCGTGGCTGCCATGCAGATTCTCGGGCTCACGGACCGCATCGCTGAAACGCTGCCGCTGGAGGGCTTCGTGCCGGCTCCCGGCCAGGGGTGTGTGGCTGTGGAGTGCCGAGTCAACGATGCCGCAACTGCAGCATTGCTGGGTGCGGTCGACCATGGGGTAACCCGCGCCGACGTGGAGGCCGAGCGGGCATTCTTGGCCGAACTCGGCACGGGTTGTTCGCTGCCGGTCGCGGCTCATGCCCACGGCGGTCGTCTCGATGGGTTTCTGGCCGACCCCACCTCCGGGCGTCATGTGTCGCGGTCTGTGGACCTGCCTGAGGTCGGCGACGCTCGTCGTGCGATGGCTGCATCGTTGGCGGCTGCGCTTCGTTCCGAACTCGAGGCGGGCTGACCATCGTGGGCGACCAACTCGGCGCGCTGCATGGCCGTCGCGTGGTGGTGACCCGCTCTTCCGCCCAGGCCGGTTCGCTGGTAGGGCTGTTGGAGGCCGAGGGCGCCGTAACGGTGGTGGTGCCGCTCATCGAGCAGGTGGCGGTGCCCGAGGAAGGGGCGGCGCTCGCAGCGCTGGCGCCCTCAGCGTTCGACTGGCTGGTGGTGTCGTCGCCAAACGGTGCCAGCCACTATGTGGCTGCGCACGGTGATGCGCCGCCGCAGGTTGCGGCCATCGGCGCCACCACGGCTGCTGCGCTCGCCGAGGGTGGCGTGGTGGCGTCGCTCATACCCGGCGAGCAGAGTGCCGTCGGTCTGCTGGCCGAGTTTCCGGAGTGTGTTGGCGCGGGCCGAGTGCTGCTGGTGCAGGCCGCCGGTGCCGAACCGGTGCTGGCCGATGGGTTGCGGGCCAAGAACTGGCAGGTCACGGTGGTTGCGCCGTATCGAACGGTGCCGGCACGGCTCTCCGCGGGCCTGCAACTGGCAGCCCTCGCTGCCGATGCGGTGTTGTTCGCCAGTGGCTCGGCGGTGCGGGCCTGGGTGGATGTGTTCGGCACTTCCACCCCGCCGATCACCGTCGCGATCGGTCCGCAAACATTGGCTGCCGCCGACAGTTTGAACCTCAAGATTTCCCTTGTAGCTACCGATCATTCACTGAAAGGATTGATCGCCGTTCTGTCGGCGTATCTATCCTCCCCTTCCTAGACTTGCCGGACGTTTGATCGATCCGGCGGGAGCACGAACACAAACATGATGGGCATGCGGCGCTCGCAGCGCTGGCTCCTTGTAGGAGCAACAGCATCGGTGATGGCTGTGGTGGGCGTAGCCCAGGCCACGGCGGCTCATCGCGCGCCGGCTGCCGACCCCGTGGCGCCCGTCGCAGCCGTGCCCACGACCATGGTGTCGCAGTCACCTTCGGTGTCTGCTGATGGCCGGTTTGTGGTGTACGTGGGTCGGCCCACCGAAGCAGGCGACACGCGTGCTGCCACCGTGTTTCTGCAGGATCGGGTCGATGGTTCGGTCACCGAACTCACCGCTGCGGTGGATGGCCTGCAGCCCGGCGAATCTGTGTGGCCGGTGATCAGCGCCGATGGCTGCGTGGTGGCGGTCACCACCGAACTCGGTCTCGACCTGTTCCGCGACGACGACACCGGCGCCCGCTGGGACGTGTATGCGCTTCGCCTTCCTGCGTGCGGTGGTGCGCTCGGCGATTGGGAACTGGTCAGCACCGGCACCGGGCAGGGTTTCGAGGCCAGCGCATCCGACGACGTGAGCCCTCTGTACCCGGCTGCAATCTCAGGCGAGGGTGCGCTGGTGGCCTACACGCACCGCTTCAACGCCACCTCCAACGACATCACAGCGATCACGCTGGTGGATCTCACGGTGCCGCTCGGCGAGCTTGGCCGCATCCAGCCGGTGGCTGGGCAGCCGGCCGAGGGACCCATCACCAACTTCCGCTATCACGGCCTGCGCGAGCCGGTCCTCAGCGACGACGGCAACCTGCTGGCCTTCACCTCCGATGCCGTGGCCACCTCACCGCTTGGTGAGTGGGCGACGGGCCCGCAGGAAGGCGAGTTCGCCACCTCGCAGATCTATGTCTGGGATCGCGCCGACATCGATCCGAACACCAACGTGCGGCTCATCTCCATGGCTCCGGGCGGCGAGCCGTCCGGCCAGGCCAGTAGCGCCGCGCTCTCCGGCGATGGTCGCTATGTGGCGTTCGTGTCCACGGCCTCGAACCTTGTGCCCGGCGCCACCTTGCCCACCTGCAACCCCGACTGCCTGCCGCAGGTGTATCTCTTCGACCGCACCGATGGCGCGTTGGTGCTGGGCAGCCGCGAGCCTGGCGACCCCACGGCAGCGCCGGTGGCCGCCAATCTCGGTGCCACGCAGCCATCGATGAACCGCAGCGGCTCCGAACTGTTCTACGTGACCCGATCCACCAACCTGTTCGCCACGCGCAGCGGTGAACTCGGTGGTGCGCTCGACGGCGACATCGTGGTGTCGGTGCCGGCCATTGGCACCGTGCAGCGTCTGAACACGCTGGCCGACGGTGTCACTCCGGGTCCGGCTGTCAATGCACACCCGAAGGCCTCGGCCAACGGGCGCGTGGTGGTGTTCGACACCCTCGCCGGCGCGGCCTTCGGTGGAAAGGCGGTCGAGGGTCGTCAGATCGCCATCATCGACAGCAAGCCGGTGGTGAACCTCGCCAACCTCGATCTCGGCACGGTGGCCGTTGGCTACCCCGGCCCGGAGTGGTTCCTGGTGCTCTCCAATCAGGGCCCGTCGTCGTTCATCCCGGCGCTCGTCGACGTGGACAACCCCGACTTCATCGTCAGTGGCGGCACGTGCGTGGATCAGAACACCACCCCGGTGCCCCCGGGTGGTGCGTGCACCATCAACCTCATGCTGTCACCGTCGAAAGAGGGCACCATCGAGGGTCTCCTCACGGTGCATGAGTTCGGGTTCGGAGCCACCGAACTGACGGCGCAACTCACTGGCGCTGGTGGCAACCCGGCATTGGCACCGGTGCCAGCGGGCGCAGAGGCCCATCCGATGGTGGTGGGCACTCGCGACGAACCGATGTCGTTCAACATCAGCAACGTGGCCTTCAATCCGGTCGGCATTCGCTCGGTGAAGGTGCAGGGCTCGAACCCCGACGACTTCGTGATCGCCACCGACAACTGCACGGGTCACAGCGTGAATGCAGCCGACATCTGCACGATCGATGTCGTGTTCGCCCCCACGGGCGCCGGCCGCCGCACTGCCAGCGTGGTGGTGACCACCACCGAAGGTGCCTACACCACGATGATCGTCAGCGGCGACGCCCGCTGGGACCCCAAGCTCGCCCTCGGCACCACGAACATCATCGCTCCATCACGAGTGCAGGTGGTGGGCGCCGGTTTCGCCCCCAACGTGCCGGTCACCATTGCGTGGGCCGACGGACTGGGTCGTCCGGTCACAGTGACCAGCGACGGCTATGGCGGTGTGCTCGCCGAACTGGTGGTGCGCCCCAACGATCGCCCGGGTGCTCGCACCATCGTGGCGCAGACCTCCGATGGAGAGATGGCATCTGCTGATGCCACCGTCGTGGTGCCCACGCAGCGCACCGGGCCAGGCTCCGCCAACTGGCCGCGCCCCCGCCCGCGCCCCTGACCTACTTCCCGGCACGTGCTTCGTTGGGCGCGATTCGTCCCCTTCTTGGGACCATTCGCGCCCACGGGCGCGGAATGACCCGGATTTGGGAGGTTTCGCGCCCGTGGGCGCGAAACCTCCTGCGCCTCACGAGGCGAGCCGAGTGCCCGATATGGGCGCTCTTTGCAAGTGGTTCGGTCGCACGTTATGCGCTCAGCGGGCAACGAGGAACAGGCGTTTGCCATCCGCGTCAGGTTGTCGTCGGTGCTGAAGGCTTGAGTCGATCAGCTCGTCAGAACCATCTCGTGTCATGGCCGGGCGGTCACCGGTCAGGTGCAGGAATGCCAGCGGCCCCGGGTCTCCCCGGAGCCACCACCACAAGATGTGGGGTTGATGTTCCTACCAATCACCCATGCTCGCAGCGAAGTTAGGCGTCGATGAGGACGCCGCTGATCAACACGTTGGGGTTGCAGGCATCGCCCGTGAGGTCGCCCACACCGGTGCACGACACGGTGACCACCAGCTGTTCACCCGACTGGAACTCCAGCGGCGTCACCAGCGGCAGGCCGGTGTCGCTGAAGGTGGTGGTGAGGTTGTAGGTGACGAGTGCGTTCGCGTTCTTGGAGATCACCAACGTGCCCTGATCGCCCTGCGGGTTCTGCACGAGGATGTCGGTGACCTGCAGGGTCTTGCCAGCCGGCACCTGGTACTGGTTGGCGTTGGTCTGGCCGGCCTTCGCTGACACCGGGAGGGCCACGTTGGTGATGGTGCCCTGTGGCGGATTGTTGCCGTCGGACACGGTGGTGACGGTGGTGCTGTCGGAGCCGGGCAATGTGGATGCCACCACGGTGCTGGGCGTGGCGCCCAACTCGTTCACTGCATCTCGTGCAGCGTCGCGGATGGCGGGCTTCACCAACCCCACCCAGGCGACGCCGAGCAGCGCTGCTACGCCGGCGACCGCAGCCAAACGACCGAACAGATTCTCGGGCACCACGGGCGCCTGCACGAACGTGGCGCCCGCCTCGGCGGTGGGACTGCCTGCCTGGTCGGCCTCGATGCGGAAGGGGATGGTTCGCGACGACCGCTGCCACTGCACGCGGGTGGCGCGCACCTTCATTCGCACCAAGGCGCTCGAGCCAGGTTCCACCCCGGCCGAGGGCGGCTCGAAGTCGGCCTCGAGCCGACCGGTGGGGTCGAGCAGGCGCATGCGGCAGGACGCCAGGGTGTTGCCCCGGTTCTCGAGCATCAGGTCGTAGGTGACCGAGCGGCGACCGCGGAGGGCGGGGGTGAGCACGTTCAGACGACGGTCGAAGCTCTCACCGATGATGAGCGTGGTTTCGGCCGACGTGTCGGCATCAGGGTCTCGATTCGAGACCACTCGCACCGACAGCGACGTGGGACCAGCGATGGTGGTGGGCAGCATTGGCGGCGCCACCTGCACTTCCACCACCTGCTGCGTGCCACCGAACAAGGTGACATTGGCCGGTTGCAACGTGGTCCAGCCCGACGGCATGCCGATGGGGGTGAGGGTGAACGAGTCGGTCGAATCGGCCAGATTCACGATGGTGAGTTGCAGCACCGCAGTGGTGCCGGGCGCGACATCCACGTCGCCGGAGGAGAACCAAGCTTGCGCTGCCATTGAGTCGAGACCCTACCGAAGTTCCTAGCGAAGCACTGTTCGGTCGCTGCCGTTCGTCTTGGCCTCCAGCAATGCGGAACGAGCCGAGGCCAGCAATTCTTCGGTGGTGGCGGCATCGGATACGACGGTGAGGCCGACGCTCGCAGTGAGTCGGATGTCGGCGGGGATCCCGTGCCAGGTGCGTGCTGCGATGAGGTGACGAACGCGATCGAAGACGATTCGTGCATCATGCGGCGACGTGTCGCGCAGCAGCATTCCGAACTCGTCACCACCAAGCCGCACGACGGTGTCGCCTCGTCGCAGCACTCGCTCGAGCATGGCGGCCACTTCCTGCAGCACGCCGTCGCCGAGCAGATAACCGTGGTCGTCGTTGATGCGCTTGAAACCGTCGAGGTCGATGACGCCGATGCACACCGGTGAATGGTGCAGGACCGCCTCGGCTAGGACGTGGGTGAGGTGTTGCCGATTCGGCAACCCGGTCAGTGCGTCGCTCTCGCTGGTGACTGCTACCTCCAGGCTGTCGGCGCCGAGGCGAACGTGTTCCCATCGGATGAGGCAGCTGTCGTTGAGACGTTTCTGCGCAGCCCGCAGCTGTTGCTCCAGCGCTGCTCGCGCCTCGACATGCAGCCCGAGCGTCCAGAGCACCTCTACCTCGAGTTCGTGCACGGGGCCCATGTACTGCTGCAACTCAAGACCCTCCGCCGCGTCGAGGGCGGCGTCGATGAGTGCGCGCACTGAGGGGTCGCGGCTCAGTCCCCACGTGGCGATCGCTTCGGCTGCGATTGCCAACGCCAATTCGCCGCGCATGCCGTGCTCGGTGGCGATCTCCTTGGCGGTTCGAGCGTCGTCGATGGCGTCGTGGAAGCGACCGATCTCGGCGAACATCATCGCCCGGTGGGCCAACGCTTCGCCGACGGCCATGGTCTCGTTGGCACCCTGGGGGTCGAGCGCGGCGGTGGCGGCGTACAGGCCGTCGTGCAGCAGGCGATGCTGCTCCAGCGGGTCGAGTTCGCGAAGGGCAGCGTCGTGATAGGTGGCCGACATGCTGGCGTAGGCGAACTGCCGATCCGCGTCGTTGTTCGCCAGTCGCAATGCCCGGTCGAACAGCTCGAGCGCTGGCTCGATGAAGCCACAGCGCGCGTAGGTGACCGCCATGTTGTGCAGCACCTGATAGTGAGCGGGTTCGAGGGTGAGACGCTGAAGGATGCACACCGCTTCTGAGAGCGCCTCGGTGGCCTCCGGCCAGCGCTCGGCTCGGGTGTGGTCGTCCGCCAGGAGGCCGAGGGCATCAACGAGTTCCGCCAGATGGCCGGCATTCCGTGCCTCTTCTGCCACCACCCGTGCGAGCGCGGTGGCGTCGTCGAACTGTTCCGCCGCCACCATGCAGCACGCTTGGCGAACTTGCAGGTTCAGACGATGCTGCAGATCGGTTGGCTCGGCGGATGCCAGGGCGAACAGGGCGGCCGCCTGGCGGTAGTCGCCGGCCTGTCGAGCAGCGATCGCCCTCTGCTCCGCGCGAACCGACGGGTCGGGCCTTGCCGCGCTCACGGGGCGATTCCTTGGCCGATGCGAATACGATGCGTCACCGTGACCGGCAACTTTCCCGTCTCGCGGCCACGGCGGCTGCGCAGCTCCGCTTCGCTGCGCGACCTCGTTGCAGAGACGCACCTCGACGTCCGCCATCTGGTGGCACCACTGTTCGTCCGTGAAGGCATCGACACTCCACAGCCCATTGCGTCGCTGCCGGGGGTGATGCAGCACACGCCGCAGAGCCTTCGCGACGAGGTGCGGCACCTGGCCGACCTCGGCGTGCGCGCAGTGATGTTGTTCGGTGTGCCACTCATCAAGGATTCCATCGGCTCGCAAGCCTTCGACCCTGAGGGAATCGTGCAGGCGTCGTTGCGCGATCTCGCGAGCGACGTGGGTGACCGGATGGTGGTGATGGCCGATCTGTGTGTGGATGAGTACACCGACCACGGCCACTGCGGCGTCCTCGACGGCCCTGCCGGCGACCCGCACACCTCCGTCGACAACGATGCCACGCTGGAGATCTACGGCCGCATCGCGGTGGCGCAGGCCGACGCTGGCGCCCAGGTGGTAGCGCCGAGCGGAATGATGGACGGCCAAGTGGGTGTCATTCGCGCAGCGCTCGATGCTGCCGGCCACACGAACGTCAGCATCCTGGCCTACTCGGCGAAGTACGCGAGCGGTCTGTACGGCCCGTTCCGCGACGCCGTCGATTGCGCCATCGTGGGTGGCGGCGACCGCAAGGCCTATCAGCAGGACTGGCGCAACGGGGCACGAGAGGCACTCCTCGAGGTGCACGCCGACCTGGCCCAGGGTGCCGACATGGTGATGGTGAAGCCGGCCCTCGCCTACCTCGACATCATCGCTGCCGTGCGAGCCCAGGTGAACGTGCCCGTTGCGGCGTATCACGTCAGTGGCGAGTACGCCATGCTGAAGGCCGCCGCCGCGAACGGTTGGATCGACCACGACGTGGTGGCCACCGAACACCTCACTGCCATCAAGCGCGCCGGCGCTGATGTGATCCTCACCTATCTCACCCGCTGGTTTGCGGAGGCCAACTCATGACCACCGATCTGCCGCCGCTGCCCCAGGGCTTGCCGCGCTCCAACGCCGAACTGTTCGCTCGTTCGTGCGCCGTCATTCCCGGAGGCGTGAACAGCAGCATCCGCGCGTTCAAGGCCGTGGGGGGCACGCCATATCTGGTGGAACGCGCCCAGGGCCCCTACGTGTGGGACGTGGAGGGCACGCGCTACCTCGACCTGGTGCAGAGCTACGGCGCCGTGATTCTCGGCCACGCCCACCCGGCGGTCACCGCCGCGCTCGCCGCTGCAGCGGCGAACGGCACGTCGTACGGCGCACCCACTCCGGGCGAACTGTTGCTGGCAGAAGCCATCTCTGCTCGAGTGCCCAGCTGCGAACGAGTGCGTCTCATGAACTCGGGCACCGAGGCCACCAGCACAGCGGTGCGGTTGGCGCGCGGTTTCACGGGTCGCGATCGCATCGTGATCTTCCACGGCAACTTCCACGGCGCCACCGATGCGCTGCTGGCCGCTGGTGGCAGCGGTGTGGCAACGCTGGGCCTTCCCGGCACTGCCGGTGTTCCCGCCAGCGCAGTGGCCTCCACGATGGTGGTGCCCTACAACGTGGTGCCCCAGCTCGACGAGCAGGTGGCGGCGGTGTTCGTGGAACCTGTCGCAGCGAACATGGGCGTCGTCGCTCCGGCGCCGGGTTTCCTCGAGGGTTTGCGAGCCGAGTGCGACCGCGTAGGCGCACTGCTGGTGTTCGACGAAGTGATCACGGGGTTCCGTCTGGGCACGGGTGGCGCGCAGGGCGAGTTCGGGGTGCGTCCCGATCTCACCACGTTCGGCAAGGTCATCGGTGGCGGTCTGCCCATCGGTGCTGTTGGCGGCCGCCGCGACATCATGGAGACGCTGTCGCCCCTGGGCAAGGTGTTCCACGCAGGCACGCTGGCGGGCAACCCGTTGGCCACCGCTGCCGGTCGGGCGGCGCTCGCCGAACTCACCCCCGAGGTGTACGACATGCTGCGTGGCCGAGCCGAGCGGTTGTCCGATGTGCTCACTGCGGCATGTACTGCGGCCGGTCTTCCCGCATCGTTCCCCGTGGTGGGCACGCTCGTGGGCATGTACTTCGGTGAGGGTCCGGTACCCACGAACTTCGACGAGGCCAAGACCACCGACGAGCGGATGTACGCAGCCTTCTTCCACGCGATGCTCGCTGAGGGCGTGGCACTGGCACCTGGCGCATACGAAGCGCTGTTCGTGGGCATCGGCCACACCGACGACGTGATCGACGCCATTGGAGCCGCAGCGTCTCGCGCCGCAGTGGCTGCAGTCCACGCCACGCTCGGCTGACCTAACCTCGGCGCGTGCGCCAGTTTCTCTCGCCCCGCTTCTGGCTCACGATGGGTGTGCTCGCAGGCTTGGCGTTGCTGCTGTTGGCGTTCTCCCATCGCGGCTCGGTGACGGACGCTGCTGAGGTCGCCATCGGCGACTCCACGAACGAGCGGCAGATCGATCTCGTGTCCTGGATTTTTCTTGCCTACCCGCAGCCCGGCTTTTCGATCGACCGTGGAGTGACGACGGCCGATCTGTCGCTGCAGCTTGACGGCACTCGCACCATGGTGATCAAAGCTGGCACGCCGGGCGAGATCGATTGCCCGGGGCTGACCAAGCCGGCGCAATGCACCGTTGCTGCCGACCTGTTGGGCGATGCCGTGCTCTGGTTCGGCATCGTGCCGGGCAAGCCCGGATCCACCTTGGTGCTGCCGGCGGTGACGGAGATGATGGATGGCCCGTGGGTGCGACTGGCCAACGATTGGGTGGTGCGCCGCGCCGATCGTGTGGAGCGTTCGTGCCCGGCTGATACATCGTCGTTGCCCGACTTCATTCGCACCTACGGCAACACCGCCACGGCCACCTTCAACTTCGAGTCGCAGCGGGTCGTGCGCGTCACCTGTCCGGGTGATGGCGTGGTGGACACCGTGCCCATCGTCTCGGGACCCGCGACGTCGGTGATCATCGGCACCGAGACCGACGACACGGGTGCCGTCACGACGTCGGCCCCGGCCCCGTCGACGATCGCTCCCTGAGGGTCAGCCGCTCGTTCGGGGTGCAAGGTGGAGCGCGGTCACCGTTGTGGGCCGTGGCGGCCCACAACG
>CAIXIJ010000120.1 GCA_903919455.1 uncultured Acidimicrobiaceae bacterium
ACCCGAGTGTTCACATCGGGTCGTGCGGCCTTTGCGCAATCGACGCAGTGGGAACCCACGCTGGCCTGCACGAGACAGTCGGAGCATGCCGACCGTCCGCAACGGGTGCAACTCCGGCCGCCCTCTCGGTCGGGGTGGCGAAAGCAGCGCGGAACGACAGGCGGGGGAAGCGACACGGCGTCAGGCTACGGCCAGCCAGATGGCGGCCACCACCACGACCACCACGATGAGGGCGTTGTAGGCGGTGTGCGCGCGGGCGGATTCCAACGTCGCCTGATGGCGCGACCGGGTGGCGCCGAACGCTCGCAGATACACGGCCATGAAGTACGCGCCACCTAGCGACAGGGCGAGGGCAGCACCGATGGGGATGCCGATGATGGCGTGCACCAGTCCGAACTGCAGCACCTTGAGTGCCCGACGTCGGTGCGACCAGCCTTCGGCCCCCAGACGGAACATCCGCTCCTCTGCGTACGCGAACAACGGCAGCGCCGGCAGCAAGAGCGCCATGAACCCGAGCGGGATGATCCACTCCCACACCGTGCCGATGGTGGCGTCGGATGAACCGAAGACGGGGTTGCCCTGCCCGCCGAGCATCGACCACCAGCCCCACGAAAGCCCGGGCACCGACATGAGCACGCTGGCCGCCGCCACGATGATCGGCAGGACCAATGGGATGGGCCACACATGGCGCCAACGGATGCCACTGACCACGTCGCGCACCAGGGCGCGTCCTTGACCGCTTCGTGCCTTCTTCAGCCCGCCTGCCAGACGCACGCCCATGAAACCGAGTACGCCGAACGTGAGCACGTCGCTGGGTTGGATGGCCACGAGGGCGAGTGTACGACGGGGTTGCTCAGCGGCGGACGCGGCTGGCAAACAGGTCGGCTGCCGTCGGCTCGCCGAGGAGGTGGCCCTGCACCAGGTCGCAGCCGAGCACCCGCAAGCGACGCAACTGATCGGCGGAGGTGACCCATTCGGCCACCACCTGCATATCGAGCGCATGCGCGAGTTGGATGATGGCCCGCACGATGGGGTCGTCGTCGCCGCTGGTGCCGAGCAGGCGAGCAACTGTGCCGTCGAGTTTCAGTACGTCGGCCTCACATGAACGCAACGCCGTGAGCGACGACACGCCGGTACCGAAGCTGTCGAGCGCCAACTGCACACCGAAGCGGCGCAACGCCTGCAGCGATCGGGCAGTACCGGGTTGCTGATCCATCAGCGTGTCTTCGTCGAAGTCGAAGGTGAGTTGATGGGGGCTGAGCTCCATCTGACGGACGGTGGCCAGCACTCGTTCCACAAAGGTGCCCTCAGCCAGCTGGCGAGCTGCCACGTTGATGTGCACGCTGAAGCTGCGGTCCACGAGGCCAGCGTCGACCCAGGCTCGTGTGTCGAGGCATGCCTGGCGGGTGACCCAGTCGCCGATCGGGACGATGGCGCCCGACTCCTCGGCAAGGTGCAGGAATTGAGCCGGCAACAACGTGCCGCGCTCGGGGTGGTCCCAGCGCAGCAGTGCTTCGGCGCCTGCCACGCGACCGCTGTGGGTGCTCATGATCGGCTGGTATGCGAGACGGAGCTGACCCGAAGCCAATGCCCGCTCGAGCTCGCTGCCGAGCTCCTTGTGTTTGCGGCTTTCAGCGCGCATGGCGTCGGTGTAGAGCTCGCTACGGCTACGACCGCGACGCTTCGCCTGGTACATGGCAATGTCGGCATTGCGCAGCAGGTCCACTGCGGCCTCATTGGCGCTCAGGCCTTCGATGTGGTGGGAGGAAGCCACCGCCACGCCGATGCTGACCGAGAGTTCGATCTCTACGCCGTGGAGCATGATGCGTCCGCTGAGACCGTGGCGGATGCGTTCGGAGAGATCCAGCGCGGTGTGTTCGTCGACGCCGCCGTCGCAGAGCACGACGAACTCGTCGCCACCGATGCGGGCCACCACGTCGGAGGGACGCGTGGCGTGGGCGATACGGACGGCCACCTGCATAAGGAGCGCGTCGCCCACTTCGTGACCGACGGTGTCGTTCACCTCTTTGAGGCGGTCGACGTCCATGAAGAGAATGGCGCAGTGGTTGCGGGTGCCCCGGATGCCGTCGAGCACCTCTGCGGCGGTGCGCAGTAGCAGGAGCCGGTTCGGCAACCCGGTGAGCGGGTCGTGGTTCGCCTGACGGGTGAGTTCGCTCTGCAGTTGCTTGGTGGCCGTGATGTCGCGCGCGACGCCACCCCAGTACTCGATGATGCCGTCGCTGTTGCGATGCATCACCAGGTCGACGTCGATGGTGCGCTCGAGGCCGTCGGGTCCGCGGAAGCCGACCTCACCCCGCCATGTGCTCGACGTGGATGCGTGCATCACTTCGCGGGGGAGTTGGTCGCGGATGGCCTGCAGCAGCCCACGCGCTCCGGCATCGCGAACGAGATCGATTTCCTGCTCCACGCCGAAGAGCTGCCGCGCTGCGGCGTTGGTGTAGACGGGTGATCCGTTGCGATCGAGAATGATCACTGCGTCGTCGGTGCTGCTGACCACCCCTTCGAGACGCTCGAGCAGCAGGTGTCGCTGGGCGTTCTCGGTGTGGTCGAGTGCGCTGCCGGCGTATCCGGTGATGCGTCCGAGGCCATCGCGGACCGGGCTGGCGTCCACCCGAACCCACACCATGCGGCCTTCGCCGTGCCAGACGCGGAAGTCGAGGCGCACGTCGCCGTCGCCTTCGGTGGCTCGCCGCCAGGACAGTTCTGCTGTGGCGCGGTCGCCAGGATGGGCGTTTGCCCACGGAGCAGCACCGATGGCCGCCCCTGTGACACCCTGCACGAGCGCGCCAAACGCTGCATTGGCCGCGGTGACGCGACCGTCGCGGTCAGCCTGAAACAGGCCTACCGGCAGCGAGAGAAGCTGTTCGTTGATGTCCGCCATCCTTACAAATCCTTGTCGAGGCGGAGAACGTATCGCCTGGCACTATGCCCGACTGAACGTACCTGCCACCTCAACTGATGCAATTTCCGCCGCTGTGATCCCGTCGATCAGTTCTCCGGCCGCAACACCGTCAGTGAGATTGGTCTGAACGCCGAGGAAATGCACAGCGAGTACATAATGATGCGTCGACCCTGCCGGAGGACATGGGCCAGAGTACCCAATCTGTCCGACGCCGTTGGTAGCCGAATACGCACCGATCGGCACAGAATCCTCGGCCAAAGCCACCTGGTCAGGGGCTATTCCGGCCATGGCCCAGTGCCCGAATGTGGGCAAATCTGCGTCGCGCATCGTGACCGCGATCTCTACGGTGCCCTCCGGTGCAGGGCCCCAGGACAGGGCGGGAGCGATGTTGTCGCCATCGCAGGTGTAGCGGGGGTCGATGGCTGAGCCATCGTCCCATGGCGCCACCAGGCTGAGCTGCTCGTCACCGAGCGGCAGCGTGCCGGTGTCGATGACGTCGGTGTCATCGACCAGCGCCGTGTCATCGACGAGGGCCGTGTCGGTAAGGGCCGTGTCGGTAAGGGCCGTGTCGAGCGAGCCGCCATCGATGCTGGCGGACGTGGTGGTGGTGGCCAGTGTGCTGATGGACTGGTTCTGGTCGGCTCGGGCGGGCCGCAGGGTGCGTCCGTCGTTGCGGCAGGCGACCATGCCCATTGCGAGCACAGGA
>CAIXIJ010000121.1 GCA_903919455.1 uncultured Acidimicrobiaceae bacterium
CGGTCTCGCTGTTCGGAACAGTCCGGCGCAACTGCAGTTCGTGCTCATCGATTACAAGGGTGGCGCCACGTTCGATGCACTCATCGGGTTACCGCACGTAACGGGAGTGATCACCGACCTCGATGCCCATCTCGCCGATCGTGCATTGCGCAGCCTCCATGCGGAACTGCGACGGCGAGAGGCCGTGCTCCGCGAACACGGGGCAGCCGACCTGGCCACGTTGCGCAAGGCTGCGCCGAACGCGTCACTGCCGAGGTTGGTGGTGGTCGTGGATGAGTTCGCCGCCCTGGTGGCGGAGCAGTCGGCGTTCCTCCACGCACTCGTGGGCGTGGCCCAGCGCGGCCGCAGCCTCGGCGTGCACCTTCTGCTGGCCACGCAACGGCCTCAAGGAGTGATCAGCGACGACATCCGGGCGAACACGAACCTGCGCATCGCGCTGCGTCTGCAGGACGACGCGGACTCTCTCGACGTGGTGGGCGATCGCATCGCCGCCACGCTGCCCCGCGGCACTCCTGGTCGCGCGGTGCTGCGTCTCGGACCCGATGAACACGTTGTGTTCCAAACGGCGCACCTCGACGAGGTGCATGCCGTCGTCGATGCCGTGCGCACTGCCACCGAACTCACCGGGCTCGCTGCCGGCACACCGCCGTGGCAGCCCCCACTTCCTGCCGTGCTGCACCTGCACGACGTGGAGGGCGACCACATCGGCCACATCGACCACATCGGCCACATCGGCCATATCGACGATCCCGATCAGCAGCGGCGGCTACCACTGCTCTGGCGGCCCAGCGATGGTTCGGTGATCGTGATCGGAAGTCCTGGCAGCGGCGTCTCCAGCACACTGCGGACGCTGGCGGCATGCGCATTGGCGGAACCCGACGTGCACGTCTACGTGATCACAGCGGAACGGCGGGGTTGGTCCACCTTCGCCGACCACCCGGCGGTGGCGGTGGTGCAGTTGCATGAACGCGAGCGGCTGGCACGCCTGCTGCATCGGCTTCGCGCGCCCGGCGACGGGACCATCCGACGCACCGTGGTGCTCGACGACCTCGAACTGCTGCGCCGCACCGTGGACGGCGTCGACACCCCCGACGAGCACGACGCGCTGCAGGCCGTGCTGGATGGAGTGCCGGGCGACATCACGCTGGCGGGCTCCGCCACGACGGCTGCCTTGCCGCTCGGGCTCACGAGTCGGTGTCCGCAACGGTGGGTGATGCATGTCCACGATGCACACGAAGCACTTGCGTTCGGCGTGGCTGCCCAGCAGGTGCCCGCACCGATTCCCGGTCGCGCACATCTGGCGGAACTCGGCCTCACCGCGCAGCTCGTCCATCCAGCGGACGTCCCACCTCCACATCGGTCCACATCGCCGGTGGAACCCATCACCGTGGTGGCCGAGCACGTGGACGCATCGTGGCTTCCACCCGGCTGCGTCACCGCGGATCATCTGCTGCTTCCGGTGGGCCTCGACGTGGCATCCGGCCGACCATGGGTACTGCCGGTACCCGACGGCGATCACCTCTTGGTGCTGGGTGGCAGTCGCTCGGGGCGCAGCACCACGCTCAGCCGGTTGACGGCTGCCTGGCGCGCCGCCCACCCCGACGGTGCCCTCGTGGTGGTGCTGCCTCGCCGCTCGAACTTCGCACGACACCTGGCCGGCACCGTGTTGGAAGGCGGTGCACCGTGCCATCAATCGTTGCCAACCAGCGGCCCGACGCTGCTGGTGGTCGACGACGCCGAACTGGTGGACGACAGCGACGGATGGCTGAGCGCAGCAATCGCGTCGCGCCGGTCGGGCCTCACGGTGATGGCCGCAGCACGGCCGGATGCGTTGCGGCAGCGATACGGGCACTGGACACTCGGCATTCGACACGCTCGTCTCGGATTGGTCGCCGCAGGAGGCAACGACACCGATGGCGACCTGCTGAGCGCCGTGCTCCCACGACGATCACCTGTCGCCGCACGTCCGGGGCTGATGTGGGTGGTGCAGGACGGTTCGTCACGCCTCGTGCAGGTGGCCACCGATGCGTTCGCTCTCGACCCTGTCGCCCACAGCGCGAGCTAGCCCCGCCAGTGCCGCAGCAACATCGGTGGCAACTTCCTCATCGGTGCGACCGCGATGTCGACGCGTCACGGCGTCGCCAGCGATGAGACCAGCCACCATCGGTGCGCCGGTTCCGTTGGTGAGGTCCAGCCATTCGCCCCAACTCGCTGGCGTATCGCACCACCGCAGGTATCCCGATTCGGACGATGGCCACCAGCGCTCCTCGAATCGGAGGATCACCTTCTCCACGACCACCGGCGTGAGGTGAGCCAGCGCATCTCGATGCTGTTCGGTGAGACCTGGCGACATGTGCACCTCCGGCAACAGCCACACCGGGATGGTGCAAATGCACACATCGGCCCGGTGTCCGTCCACGGACACTCCATCGGCATCCCACGTGATGTCGCGAACCGCATGGCCGAGGCGAATGTCCACCCCGACCGCGAGTCGTTGCTGCAGTTGGGTGTATCCGCCCGGCAGCCACCGATCGTCCACGCCAACGCCTGGTTCGCTGAACACACCGTGCGCGCTGAGTTGATCGTGTGAGGCACCGTTCTCGAGATCGATCTCCATGTCCAATGCGTGTTGGGCGGCGCGCCGATCGTCGGGTGACAGTTCGGCGAGATACGGGGCCAACGCCTCCGCCAGCGACGCGTCGGCGGGCAACGCAAGGCATACAACTCGGATGGCCGCGATGGCAGCGTCGAGGTCGCCGACCGGCCCGTCGGGCGCTGCGGTCAATGGGCGATGAAAGTCGGTGGACACGGTCGCAATACCCCATTGTTCGGCCAATCGAGCCAGCGAGTTGGTGGGCCACTGCTGCAACCAGGCCGCCCCTGCGTCGGCCACCACGCCGTCTCCGAGGTCCACCGAATGCGCGCGGCCACCAATGCGATCACGCGCTTCGAGCACCACCACGCTCACACCGAGGTCGCGCAACGTGCTTGCCGCTCCCAGCCCAGCGAAGCCTGCGCCGATGACCACCACCGAAGAGGCCTTCGCCACATGAGCCGCCCACGTCGCGGCACGGACTCCTTCGTCGTACGCACCGTGCGTCATCGACGGTGCCGTCGGGTTCGTGGCGTCGGCCGCGATCACGAATCGGCCGTCGATGGGCTGGCCGAGCTGCGACCGGCGAGCAGCGGTACCGCCGGGGGCCAGCGCGCTCCACGACGCTTGCGCCCACCTGTCGTCGCCCCATCTGGCCACGTGATGGACGATGGGTTTCGGAACCATGCGCACAGTCTGACCGACGGCATAGCTGTGGTGATGCTGATTATGCTCACCGCTGATGTTCACCCTGCTGCCTTCTCCTCGTCGCGCGGCTCGTGCTGTCGCGGCGCTGGCCGTTGGAGGTCTGGCGGTTGCTGCGTGCAGCAGTTCACCAGCGGCCGGCCCGTCGTCGTCGTCGATCCTGGTCACCCCGCGCATCACGGTCACCTCGGTGAAGGACGACCCGAAGAGTCAGTTGCTCGCCGCCATCTATGCCCGCCTGCTGGAGGAAGCAGGCCTGCGCGTGGCTCGGAAAGACCCGGTGGCACCCGATCGTGCCGCCTACCTCGATGCCATCGCCAAGGGCGACTACCAGTTGATCCCCGACTTCTCGGGCGACCTGGTGCACCACCTGTACGCGCAGGATGGTGCGGCCACCACTGACGCAGCACCACCCACGTCGGCCAATGCTTCCGTCAACGCCGGCCACAGCATCGAGGAGCAGCTCGTGGCAATGCGCGCACAGCTGCCCGACACCGTCACCGTGGGCAACCCGGGTGCCGCTGAGGTGAAGACGGTCATCGCCTGCACCGAGGCCACGATGAAGGCGAACAAGGACACTCAGTTCCTCACCTACACCACCCTCACGGCGGTGGCGTCCACCATCCGTGTCGGCGGCTCAGCCGACTGGATGGCCAACCAGGCCACCGGCTACCCCGCCTTTCAGCAGTACTACGGCGGCACCTTCAAGGAGGTGCTCACCATCGCCGACGCCGACTTCGAAGCCTTCCTCCGCGACGGCAAGGTGGACTGCGTGGCGCTCGACTCGATGAACCCTCTGGTCACCACACAGAGCCTCACCATCCTCGACGACGACAAGTCGATGGACATCGCCAATGCCGCTGTGCCGTTGATCACCACCACGGTGGCCACGCCCGACGTCATCAATACCCTGAGCAAGCTGAATCTCAGCCTGACGAGCGCCAAGCTCAACCAGATGCTGAACCAGGTCGTCAACGGCGGAACCGACCCCGTCACCGTTGCCAACGCCTTCATGGACACACTGGGGACCACCACGGAAACGAGCACGGCATGATCGAAGTCGTCGATCTCACCAAACGATTCGGCGGCAAGACCGCCGTCGACCACCTCAGCTTCCAAGTGAAGCCCGGCGTCGTCACCGGATTCCTCGGCCCGAACGGCAGCGGCAAGAGCACCACGATGCGCTGCATGCTCGAACTCGACCGACCCGACACGGGCACCGCTCGGTTCGACGGAAAGCGGTTCCGCGAACTCGATCAGCCGCTGCACAAGGTGGGTGCACTGCTTGATGCCGGCTACGTGCACCCAGGTCGAAGCGGAAGGAACCACCTGCGCTGGTTGGCGGCCAGCAATGGCATTCACCGCAAGCGCGCCGACGAGGTGCTGGAACTGGTGGGCCTCGCCAGTGAGGCAGGGTCACGAATGCGTTCCTATTCGCTGGGAATGCGCCAGCGGCTCGGCTTGGCCAGCGTGCTGCTCGGCGACCCGCAGACGATCATCCTCGACGAGCCGGCCAACGGGCTCGATCCCGAAGGCATCCGCTGGATCCGAGACATGCTGTCGTGGTTGGCAGGCCAGGGTCGCACGGTGTTGGTGAGCAGCCATCAGCTCAGCGAGATGGCACTGATCGCCAGCGACCTGGTGGTGATCGGCCAAGGCCACCTGATCGAACAGAGCACCGTCACCGACTTCGTGGCCCGCTACGCCGACGTGTGGGTGAAGGTGAAGAGCCCGGCCGCCGGTCCGCTGCAACAGTTGGTCGTAGCCGCCGGCGGAACCGTGGTGGCACCCGACCCCATGTCGCTCGAGATCCGAGGCCTCACCACCACACAGGTGGGTGAACTCGCCGGGACCAATCAGATCGTGCTGCACGAGTTGTCACCGCAGACGGGCTCGCTGGAGGACGCCTACCTGAAGGCGACCGCCGGCTCCGTCGTGTACCACTCCGGCGGCAGCACCACGACCGGACCGGAGGCCCACTCGTGATCAACACCGTGAAGTCAGAGTGGATCAAGTTGCGCACCGTCACCATGAACTGGGTGCTCACCATCATCGCCATTGTGTTTCCTTCGGCCATCGCGTTGATGACCGCCTTCTTCAAGGGCGACGATGCCGTGCCGATCGATGCCCATCAACTGCTGCAGGTCATCCTGGCCACGTCGTACATCCCGGTGCTGTTGATGATGGTGGTGGCTGCAGCCTCGATCACCTCCGAGTTCGGGTTCGGCACCATTCGTCCCACGTTCACCGCCACACCGCATCGAGCGAGAGTGGTGGCGGCGAAAGCCTGCGTCGTGGTGCTGTTCTCCATCGCAGTGCTCGTGGTGGTGATGCTCATCACCGTGCTCGGTGGCGCGGCCGTTGCCACTGCGCGGGGCGCCCATATCGACTTCGGCGAGGTTCCCACCGCCACGTCGGCCATTGTTGGATTGGTCGTGCTGAGCGGCTTGATGGCAATGGTCGGCCTGGGCGTGGGAATGCTGGCTCGTAGTACCCCTGCCACCATCGCCATCCTCATCATCTGGCCGTTGATGGCTGAGGGACTCGTCGGCGGCCTCATCGGGCTGGTGTTCTCGAACTTCAACGTGATCGCCTGGATGCCCTTCCGCGTGGGGTTCCTCCTCAATGCACTGGAGGTCGACGGAGGCCCGTCGCGGCTCACTGCAGGGCTGTACTTCGGGGCCGTGGCGGTGGCCATCTGCGCGGTCGGCACGTGGTTCGTGCAGCGCCGCGACGCCTGATTCTCACACCCGGCGAACGCTTTCTGATCGGTTTCAATGCCCGGCCCGAAGGTCGTCAGTCGGTAGGTGCAGTCGCAGTACGACCTTTGCTACCGGGGTTGCAGGACACTTGCGGGGGCAAACACCCTGTGTAAAGGCCGGCCGCGCTGCGTGGTGTTAACAGCCCGCAGAGTTGGCAGTTACCAGGACATTTGTTGGTCTGATCTTGGCTGGACTGTTAATGCTTGCGATGTCAATAGTTCTCTCATGATCCGCAGAATGCTCCCGATTCTGTGTGCATCGATGATGATCCCGACCTTCGCTGGTGTTGCATCAGCGGGGGCGGGGTCCGATGCCACAACCCGTTACATCGTCACGTTCCGCCCCGGCGCGGCACCCGACTCCGAGGCCCGCGACGCTCGTTCGCGAGGCGAGCGTGTCGGACGTGTCTTCCACAAGGCCATCGGCGGCATGACCGCCGACCTCACGGCCGCACAGGCGCAGGCGATGACCACCGACCCGCAGGTGGCCACCGTCGTGAAGGACACCCGTGTGATGGCGACGGTGGACCAGACCACCCCACCGTGGGGCCTCGATCGCATCGATCAGCGCAACCGGCCGCTCGACAACAGGTACTCGTACCCCGCCACCGCTGGCACCGGCGTGAAGGTCTACGTGGTCGACACCGGTGTGCGGTCCACGCACAACGAACTCGTCGGTCGCGTGCTGCCGGGCTTCACCGCAGTGGCCGACGGCAAGGGCACCGAAGACTGCAACGGTCACGGCACCCACGTGTCCGGCATCGTCGCCGGCACCACGTACGGCGTGGCAAAGGCCGCCAAGATTGTGCCGGTACGGGTGCTCGACTGCGCCGGCTCAGGCTTCGCCTCCGACGTGATCGCCGGCCTCGACTACATCCTGGCGACGAACGCCGGAGCCAACGCCGTGGTGAACATGAGCCTCGGCGGCCCCACCGACCCAGCGCTCGATGCCGCCGTGGCCAAGGTGATCGCCGCAGGCATCCCGGTCGCTGTGGCAGCCGGCAACTCCTACGTGGACGCCTGCACGTTCTCGCCTGCCGCAGTGCCCAGCGCGGTGACGGTGGGTGCCACCACCACCTACGCCCTCACCGGCCTGGACATGCGTGCCACGTACTCCAACGTTGGCCCGTGCGTCGACATCTTCGCACCTGGCTCCGACATTCCGTCGGCTTACTGGACGTCGAACACGGCCACCGTCACGCTCTCCGGAACATCGATGGCATCGCCCGCCGTGGCCGGCGCCCTGGCGTTGCTGCGCAGCGCGGCACCCACACTCAGCCCGGCTGCGCTCACCAAGCAGCTCACCGGTAACGCCACCGTCGGACTCATCGACGACGTGGGTCCCGGCTCACCGAACCTGCTGCTGTACTCCGCGGCCGTCACGACCACGCAGGCGGTCGGCATCGTCACGTCAGCACTGCCGAACGGCACGGTCGGTACGCCGTACTCGATGCAGCTCGCCGCCGGTGGTGGCACCGCGCCCTACCGTTGGGCGCTCACCTCCGGCACCCTTCCTGCTGGCCTCACGCTGAGCACCACTGGTCTCATCAGTGGCACGCCGACAGTGACTGCGAACCCGATCCTCGGGGTCTCGGTCACCGATGCCGCTGGCGCCACGGCCACGAAGACCCTGCTCTACACCGTCAGCACAGCCGCCCCCAGTGTCCTGCCGGTGATCACCACCACCTCGCTGGCTACCGGCACCGTGGGTGTCGCCTACAGCGATGCCTTCGCAGTCACCGGCGGCAAGGCTCCCTACAGCTGGGAGATCATCGCTGGCGCCCTTCCTCCCGGGTTGTCGCTGTTCCTCGATGGTCGGATCCTGGGCACCCCCACGTTGGCGGGATCCTCGTTGTTCATCGCCCGAGTGGTGGATGCCGCTGGCGTGTTCACCGATGCCACCCTCAACATGACCATCGGCGGCGGCAGCACTCCTCCGCCAGCGCCGGTCACGCCGGTTCCCGGTGCGTTCGCCAAGACCAGCCCGGGGAGCGCCGCAACGAACCAGAGCGCCTCTCCCACGCTGTCGTGGGGTGCCTCCACCAACGTGGCTCGGTACGAGGTCTGCATCGACAAGACCAACAACAACGCCTGCGACGGCACCTGGGTGAGCACTGCCGCCACCCGCAGCTACCGGAGCCCCGCGCTCACCACGAAGACCATCTACTACTGGCAGGTCCGAGCCGTGAACAGTGCAGGTAGCACGCTGGCCAACGCCGGCACTTGGTGGCGATTCACCACCAAGTGACCCCTCACAGGTCGTGCTGGTCGTCCCTGCGGGAAGCCAGGGACGGCCAGCACCCCTTCTCACGAAGGGGTGCTGGCTCCCTTGCGTCGAATCAGCGGGCGCGAAGCTCGAGGGCGTCGCGCTTGAGGATGGTGTAGTGACGCTCGTGCTGGTCGATCCAGCCGAGGCGGATGAAGCTGGCGATCGCCTTGTTCACCCGCTCGCGAGATGCGCCCACCATTCCGGCGAGCTCCTCCTGCGTGATGGGCAACACGAACTCGTCGACGCCGCTCGACAATTCCAGCAGGCGCTTCGCTGTGCGACCGGTGACATCGAGGAACACGCTGTCGGCAAGCGCTTCGTCCATCACTCGCAGTCGATGGGCGAGCAATCGACACACACCCCACAGCAATGCCGGGTCGCTTCGAAACGCGTTCGCAACCGGCTCGAACGGGATGACGAACACCACCGACGGCTCGAGCGCCCGGGCCATGGCCGAACGCGAACCTTCGTCGAGCAGCGACATCTCACCGAAGAGATCGCCGGAGTCCATCAACGCCACCACGGTTTCGCGTTGATCGATGGGGTTGCTGATGGCAATGGCCACCCGACCGCTCACTACCAGGTAGAGCGAATCGGCCACGTCGCCTTCATGGAACAGCACATCGCCACGCACGAGCGAGCGTTCCACGGCCGCAGCAGCGATCTCGCGCACCACTTCCACCGGCGCATCGGCAAAGAAATCGGTTCGAGCAAGGAGTTCTTCGTGAGCCATGTCCGCCCCGAACGGTACTACCCTCGCCCACGTGTCGGCGCAACCACTCCAGATCGTGTGGACCATCGTGGTCGCAGGGGGCTCGGGAACTCGCTTCGGTGGCCCGAAACAGTATGAAACCCTCGGCGACAAGCGGGTGCTCGACTGGTCGGTTGCAGCGGCTCGCGCCGCCAGCGCAGGGGTGGTCGTGGTGGTGCCGGCCGTCGATGCCGAACGAGAAGGCGGCGTTGCGGGCGGCGCAACGCGCAGCGACAGCGTGCGCGCCGGTCTGGCCCACGTGCCACCCGACGCCTCGGTGGTGTGCGTGCACGATGCAGCTCGTCCGTTCGCCAGCGCCGAGGTGTTCCAGCGCGTCATCGCGGCAATCGCTGACGGCGCCGATGCGGCCATCCCCGGCGTGCCCGTGGTCGACACCATCAAGCAGATCGACGCCGACGGCACCGTGGTGCACACCCCGCTCCGGGCGGCACTGAGCGCCGTCCAGACCCCCCAGGCGTTTCGCGCCACCACATTGCGCGCCGCCCACGCAACTGGCGCCGACGCAACCGACGATGCTGCCTTGGTGGAAGCAGCCGGCGGACGGGTGGTCGTGGTGGCAGGCGATGCAGCGAACCGGAAGATCACCGACCCCGACGATCTGCGCTGGGCGCGCGAACGGGTCGCCGACCACAGGACGGACCACATGGCACCCGACGTGCGCGTAGGCCAAGGCTTCGACATTCATCGCTTCAGCGACGACCCCGCTCGACCGCTGGTGCTGGGCGGCGTCACGTTCGAGGGCGCCCGCGGTCTGCACGGTCACAGCGATGCCGACGCCATCGCCCACGCCGCCACCGATGCACTGCTCGGCGCCGCCGGGTTGGGCGACATCGGAGAGCATTTCCCCGACACCGACCCGCAGTGGAAGGGCGTCGATTCGCTCGTGCTACTGCGCCAAGCCGCAGCCCTCGTGCGCGAAGCAGGGTGGCGTGTCGGTAACGTCGACTGTTCAGTGGTGTGCGAGACCCCCAAGCTCGCACCGCATCGTGCCGAAATGCAGCGCCGCCTCAGTGAGGCCGTTGGTGCACCCGTCACGGTGAAGGGCCGCCGCGCCGAAGGTCTCGGTGCGCTCGGCCGGCAAGAGGGCATCGCCTGTTGGGCGAACGCCGTGATCGTGAAGGAGACCGGGTCGTGAAAGAGAAGAAGCCCGCACAGGGCGGCCCGCGTGGCCAGCGCACCTCGGGTGCCGGAAAAGTTCGCAGCAGCGGCCCGCGCTCCGGTGCAAGTGGTGGCGCCAGTGGTGGTGCGCGTTCGGGCGGGCCGCGTGGCACTGGTGGCGGCACAGGTGGCGGCACCGGTACCGGCGGTCGCAACAGTGGCGCTGCGTCCACCGGCGGCCGTCAGTTCGCATCGCGCGGGGCAGGCCGCACCGGTCGAGTGCTCGCACCCGGCGAAACTGCAGGCAAGAAGCCCGGTGAGAAGACCCTCGGTGGCGAGCAGGTGGAAGGCCGCCAGGCCGTGCGCGAGTTGCTCATCTCGGGCAAGCGACGCGTGAAGGAGGTCTGGGTGTCGGGCGAACTCGCCGAGACCGAGATCCTCGCCGACATCATCGAGATCGCGCGCAGCATGCGCGTGCAGGTCACCGAGGTGGCCCGCGCCCGCCTCGAGCGCCAGGCCCGCAGCGAGGCCCCGCAGGGTGTGTTGGCCTTCGCCGCACCGCTGCAGGAGGTGGAACTCGCCACCCTGCTGAAGCGGTCGGGCAACACGCCGCCGTTCCTGGTGGCCGTCGACGGTGTCACCGACCCGGGCAACCTTGGCGCCCTACTGCGCTGCTGCGACGGTGCCGGCGTGCAGGGTGTGGTGCTGCCCAAGCACCGCGCCGTTCACATCACCCCCACCGCCGCCAAGAGCGCTGCCGGTGCTGCCGAGCACGTACCGATGGCCTTGGTGGGCGGCCTACCCGCCGCACTCGAGCGCATGCGCGAAGCCGGCATCTGGGTGGTGGGCCTCGACGACGAGGCCGACAAGAGCCTGTTCGAAATTGACGACCTCGCCAAGGAAGCCATCTGCCTGGTGCTCGGCGCCGAGGGCAACGGCCTCTCGCGCCTGGTGCGCGATCGCTGCGACCTCATCGTCAGCATTCCGATGCGCGGCCGCCTCAGCTCGCTGAACGTCAGTGCCGCCGCGGCCCTGGCCACCTACGAGGTCACCCGCCACCGCGCCGCCCGGTGACCGAACGCGCCACATCGCGGTCACCG
>CAIXIJ010000122.1 GCA_903919455.1 uncultured Acidimicrobiaceae bacterium
GTCGGCCGGGTCGTGCAGCAGGCCGTGCAGGTAGAACATCTCGTACTTCAACCTGCCGTCAGGTCGGAAGCGTCGGTAGGCCGGATGGTGCTTACCCGGGTTCTGCAACTGCCCGTCGGCATACCACGCCACGGCGATGACAGAATTCTCTTCGAGCAGCTTCACTCGGCCGGTGAAACCCACCGGCACCTCGTCGCCTTCGCGGAGTTCGAGCGTGGTGATGACGCGAAACGACATCGAGTTCGGGATGAGGTCGATGAGTTCCATCGTTGTCGTCCTCTCCCTCGTGCGCTGCGAGAGGTTAGACCGCGAGCAGGTCGCGGGCGCCGGTGTCGCTGCTCGGGTGCCGCAGCTTGCTCATGGCGCGCGCTTCGATTTGGCGGATGCGCTCGCGGGTGAGGTTGAAGTGCTCGCCCACTTCCTCGAGCGTGCGGGGCTCGCCGCGGTCGAGGCCGAAGCGGAGCTTGAGGATCTCGCGTTCGCGCTCGTCGAGGGGTGCCAGCAGGCGTGCGATCTCGTCGGGCAGCAATGCCGTGGCAGCCACTTCGAAGGGCGATTCGGCCGAGCGGTCTTCCACCACGTCGCCGAGTTCGGCGTCGCCGTCTTCGCGGAGGGGTTCGCTGAGCGACAACGGCTCGGCGGCGAAGCGGAGGGCTTCGGTGACCTTGTCCTCCGGCATCTCCACTTCCTTGGCCAGCTCAGAGAGTGTGGCCGGCCGACCGAGCTTGAGCTCCAGACGGCTGCGCGCTTTCTGCAGGCGAGCCAGCGTGTCGCCAGCGTGCACTGGCAGACGGATGGTGCGGCCGGTGTTGGCGATACCGCGGGTGATGGCCTGACGAATCCACCAGGTGGCGTACGTGGAGAACTTGAAGCCCTTGCGCCAGTCGAACTTCTCGACGGCGTGCATGAGGCCCAGGTTGCCTTCCTGAATGAGGTCGAGCAGCGGCAGGCCCGATGCCTGGTACTTCTTGGCGATCGAGACCACCAGACGCAGGTTGCTCTGCACGAATGCGCGCTCGGCGTCTTCGCCTTCGCGCGCTGCGCGACGCAGTTCGCGCTTGCGGGCTGCAGTCAGGTCTTTTGCGTTGTCGAGATCGGCGATTGCCGCCTTGCCGGCTTCGATCTGCTTGGCGAGGCGAACCTCGTCGTCCTTGGTGAGCAACGTGTACTGACCAATGTCGGTCAGGTACAAGCGGACGAGATCTTCTTCGTCCCGTTCCACGCGGTCTTTGGCCACGATGTCTCCTCGAGGTGAACCCCACCGATACGGAGCATGTCCATTTCGGTGATTTCGGTCACGATACCGACGAGGTCAAGTCCCTCAACCCGATTGCACAGATTCACAATGTGTATCCCGTTCGTCGATGATGAACCGGCGGCTATCGTCGCTGGGCATGGGGACCGAAGCTGTACAGAATGTCGAACTTGCAATCGTCACGATGCGCTTCGACGCCGCCGACGCATCGTCGCTGCTGGCAGTGCTCTCCAAGTACGTGGTGCTCACCCGAATGGAACCGGCGTGCAGAAACATCGATCTATGCGCCTCCTACACCCATCCGGGCCGATACCTCATCGTGCAGAAGTGGGATTCCCAAGAGGCGCAGCGGGCGCACTTCGACAGCCCGATCATGGTGGAGATGGCCACGGCATGCACCGGGCTGCTGTCGGCGCCGCCCGACATCGACCTATGGGACGGCCCCAGCGCTCACGACCTGCGCTGACGCTTGCTGAAGATGGGCTGAAGACGGGCTGCAGCTGTGTGGTGCCGTGCGACCACCTCGGGCGAGTGCTCGGATAGGGTCTCCTCCATCGCTCGACCCCGGAGGGCACCATGGCGAACCCGCTCTTGAACGAAAAGAAGGCCACCGAGGTGGCTGCTGCTACCAAGGCCGGTTGGGCGGCGCCCGACCCCGCGCTGCGCAGCACCCCCATCCCCGGGGCACCTATCACCGACGGCCCGGTGAGCCCCTGGAGCAGCGGCGGCACGATGACGGTGGGCGGCACCGCCACTGCCACCGGCGTGCTGATGGTGCTGCTGCTCGGCGCAGCCACCTACGGCTGGCTGAACACCGACGTGAATCCTTCAGGCCAGATGAACCTGCCGATGTTGTCCATCGTGGGCATCATCGTCGGCTTCATCTGCGCCATCGTGGTGGCCTTCAAGCCCGCCCTCGCCCGCATCCTCGGCCCGATCTATGCCATCGGCGAAGGCGTGTTCCTCGGTTCCATCTCTCGTGCCTACAACGAACTGTACGACGGCATCGTCGTGCAGGCCGTCGGTGCCACCCTTGCCGTGTTCGCGGTGATGTTGTTCCTCTACAAGAGCCGCATCATCAAGGTCACCGACCGCTTCCGCCGCATCATCATCATGGCCACCCTCGGCCTGATGGTGTTCTACATGGTGTCGTTCGCGATCAGTCTGTTCGGTGGCAGCGTGTCGTTCCTGCAGTCGTCGTCGCTGCTGGGCGTGGGCTTCAGCGTGTTTGCAGCAGGTCTGGCGGCGATGAACCTGGCCCTCGACTTCGACCTCATCGAGCGCGGCGTGAAGAACCAGTGGCCCAAGCAGATGGAGTGGTTCTGTGCGTTCGGTCTGCTCATCACGCTGGTGTGGCTGTACCTCGAACTGCTTCGCCTGTTGGCGAAGCTGCAGCGCAACTGACGCCAAGCCCTACAGGGTGCGAAGGAAGCCGAGCAGCGCGTCGTTGAACGCCTGCGGGGTCTCCTGCTGCACCCAGTGGCCGGCACCGGGAATGATCGTTTCGCCGCGATAGTCGGGTAGCGATGCGCGCATGCGTTCGGGGCCGGAGGGGTCCATCAGTCGCACCACATCCGCGTCGCCGGTGATGAAGTAACTCGGCATGCTGATGCGATCAGGGCCGAGGCCGGTGACGATCTCGAAGTTACGGTCGAAGTTGCGGTACCAACTGACGGGGCCGAAGAACCCACTGTGCGCGAACTCGCGGGTGTACACCTCGAGGTCGTGCTCGTTCAGCCACTCGCCCTCAGGGCCGAGATGCGGCAGCGCCGGTGGCTCGCCCATCTGCGTCAGGAATCCGGTGCCCTCCATCGGGGGCAGTTCGGTGGGCATCTCGCGTCCGGCCACGGCTTCGCCGGAAGCCCCGTAGAGCGTCATGCTCATCGTGCGGCGCGGGTCGGCCTCGAGTTCGGCCTCGGGCGGGCCCACCTGCTGGAAGTAGAGGATGTAGAAGAAGCGGTCGCCGTAGACCATGCGCATGAGCGGGATCGGCGCCGCCGGCCAATCCACGCACGGCACGCTGACGCCCACGACGGCCTTCACCCGTTCGGGGCGTAGGCGGGCGCTCTCCCACACCACCATCGAACCCCAGTCGTGGCCCACGAAGATGGCGTCGTCCTTGCCGAAATGGTCGAGCAATCCGAACAGGTCGCCGGTGAGCTGGTCGATGCTGTAGGCCTCGATGTTGCTCGGCGCGCTGGAGTGCCCGTAGCCGCGCTGGTCGGGCACGATCACGTGGTAGCCGGCCTCGGCCAGCGGCAGCACCTGGTGCCGCCAGCTGTGGGCGAGTTCGGGAAAGCCATGACTGAGTACCACGGTGGGGTTCGCCGGGTCGCCTGCCTGGTACACGGTGAGTTCCACACCGTTCGTGGTGATGCGGTCGTTGGTGATCTTCATGCGGTGGCTCCTGCTGTGCTGACGGCTTCGAGTTCGCCCCAGCTCAGGCCGTCGGCGGCCCAGATGCGTTCGAAGGCCGCGTCGGCAATGTCGTTGAAACCATGCCGGTTGCGGAAGTTGTACTTCCACCGCTGCGGGTTCACTGGTACGCCGAGGCGTTCCATCCGACCGACGCAGTAGACCTCCCACGCAGCGATCTGGCGCAGGTCGAGGTCGTCGTCGGCCGGGGCCTCACCGAAGCCACCGCTGATGCGGTCGCGGGCACGCAGCAATGCTCGCGCCAGGGTGGCCGCGGTGGACAGTTCGCTCTGGTGGCGCGGCTGTCGGGCATCCTCGAACGCACCACTCTCCACTCGAATGGTGATGGTGTCGCCGATCTCCGTGCGGGTACGAGCCAGCGGCGTGGCCTCATCCACGATCACGTGCACCGGGCGATCGATACCCAACACGTCCACCAACCCGTCGGCGATGCTCGCGATCAGGTCGGCGTCGAAGCTGACGAACTTGAACTCCGACGGTTCGACGGTGGCGGTCATGACGCCGCGAATTGTTCGACGGCGTCGGCCTGAGCCTGCCGGGTGAACTCCTTGCGCTCCTCGAGGGCTCGCAGGCTCACGTCGGCGATGTCTTCCACTTCGGCATCGGTGAAACCGGCGAGTTCGCGGAACCGTCGAGCCAATCCGATGGGCGATTCCTGCGAGTCGCTGCGCGTGCCACCGAAGCTGAAGATCTTGTCGACAACGCTCTGGAACTCCAGCGCCTTCTTGCGCCGATCGGGGTCGTTCTCGGTGATGCGGCGCAACCAGTCGCTGCCCATCTTCACGTGGGTCACTTCGTCGGCCAGCATCCAGTCCTCGCAGAACTCGAGGTACGGGTCGCCGGCGATGCCACCGAATTCCTTCATGGTGGTGAACACATCGATGGCCAGACCTTCGAGCGCGCGGTTCACGCCAGCGAGGCGCAGCACCGGGTCGGTGCTGCACGCTGCTTCGAACAGCACCGTGTTCTCGGCGTACTGGCCGATCTCGCTACCCATCCACTCGCTCAGCTTCACGCTGATCTCCACATGTCGGGCTTCGTCCCACGCCTGGCGAGCCATGTCGAGCTTCAGAGCAAACGGTGCTTCCGTGCCTGTCTCGAAGTCGTGGCACGTGCGGCCGGCACCCTCGAGCGCTTGGATCTCACCCACGAAGATGCCGTGCATCAGGCTGCGCGCAGCATCGCTGGCATCGGGGCGCGATGGCTGCAGTCGGTTTGCCTTGGGCCGCTTGTCGGTGTCGGCGGCCATCAGCGGGCTGCGCGGATCGGCCTGGCTCTGGCTCATCGTGATCTGGTTGAAACGGCTGTCGCGAGCGAGGCTGTCGACGGGGAAGAACTTGCGCATCAGTTGCCCTTTACTGCTGGAAGGTTGCCAATGGAGCCGGGGCCGGCGATGCCGCCGGCAGCGAGCATGAGTTTCTCGAGCTTGGCGTGGTGCGCCGCCGCACGGTCGACCTCTTCGGGCGTTTCGATCAGCGACTGCAGCATCATTTCGCCGTCGCGCCAGTCGTCGAACTCGTCCTGCAGTGCCAGCTTCAGCGTGCGGATGGTGGGAGCGTCGGTGATCTCGCTGGTGTTGTTCATGTGGAACGTGTACGCCGAGATGAAGTGCGGAATGAAGACGCGATAGACGCCGACAAGCTTCTCGATGGTGGTCTCCGGCGCCTCGGGCTCGGTGAGCGCGGCGACGAACTCCACCATGGCGTCATTCGCTGGCAGGGTGAGCCGGTCGGGGTTCATCTCGCGCAGTTCGGGCAGGCGCTTGTGCCACAACTCTGCATGCCAGGCGTGGTGGTAGCAGTGCGTGCCGAGACGCATCTTCACGTCGAGTTCGGGCACCGTGGCGATCCAACCGCCGAGTGCTTCGAACAGCTTCATTTCCGCCCACTTGTAGTTGCCGACGCGACGGGCCGTTTCCTCCACGTCGAACATGCCCGGCAACTGACGCCGATCCCACGGCGCAAATGGTGCTCTCGGCTTGAACGGATCGGCCACGGTTTCCCCCTCAGGCAACGAACGATGCAGTAGGCGAACCCTAACGGAGCGCGTTGCGCGGATCAGCCGTCGGAGCGACTCGGCTCAGGCGCGCCGTGCGGTGGGGTGTTGTTCGAGTAGCTCGGCGGGCAGTGGGTCGCCGGTGACCTCATCGGTCCAGTACGTGCCGGCATCGAGGCGGGCGAGCGCCACTTCCACATCGGCCAGATCGCGCTGGATGGCATCCAGGTCGAGGGCCGTCGGAGCGGGTTGTTCCTCAGTTGTTTCCTCGGGCGTCACCACGAGATCCTCGCTGTCCATCGGCCGCAGGCTACCGTGGCCGCGATGGCACAGGTTCGGCTGGAGCACATCACCAAGCAGTTCGGTGATGGCGAAGAGGCGGTGACCGCTGTGCACGATGTTTCGTTGCATGTCGAGCACCACGAGTTCATGATCCTGCTGGGGCCGTCGGGCTGCGGCAAGAGCACCCTGCTACGCACCGTGGCGGGTCTGGAAGACCCCACGGCGGGCGACGTGTTCATCGGCGATCGCCGAGTGAACGACGTGCAGCCGAAAGAGCGCGACATCGCGATGGTGTTCCAGAGCTATGCGCTGTACCCCCACAAGACCGTGGCGGCGAACATCGAGTTCCCGTTGAAGGTGCGTGGCGTGGGGAAGAGCCAGCGTGCCGAGGAGGCGCGCAACGCAGCAGCGCTGCTCGGCCTGGAACCGCAGTTGAAGCGCAAGCCCGGTCAGCTCAGCGGTGGCCAGCGACAGCGCGTGGCACTGGCCCGCGCCATCGTCCGTAAGCCATCGGTGTTTCTGATGGACGAACCGCTGAGCAACCTCGACGCCAAGTTGCGTGGCGACACCCGAGCCGAACTGGTCGACCTGCATCGGCGCATCGACAGTACGTTCATCTACGTCACCCACGACCAAGTGGAAGCCATGACCATGGGCACGCGTGTGGCGGTGCTGAACTTCGGCAAGCTGCAGCAGGTCGGCACGCCGCAGGATGTGTACGACCGGCCGGCCACGGCATTTGTGGCGCAGTTCATCGGCACGCCGCCGATGAACCTGCTGCCTGCCGGCATGCTCGGCAGCGATAGCGTGCAGGTCGGTATTCGCCCGGAGCACCTGAAGCTCGCCCCCGGCGGGGAACTGCACGCAGTGGTGCGCCAGGTGGAGCACCTCGGTCATGAGGTGCTGCTGACCGCCGATGCGAATGGCACCCGTCTGGTGTCGCGGCTCGAGCCGAGCGCCTTCATTCCCGAGGTGGGCGACCCGGTGGCGTTCGATGCCGACCCCGGCCGTCGTCATCACTTCGACGCCACTACCGGCGAGCGCGTGCCGTGAAGCGGCGCCTGCGCGATGTGCCGTGGGCCATCGCCATGTTGTTGCCGAGCATCGCGCTCGTTGCGGTCTGGACCATCTACCCCTTGGTGAAGGCCATCCAGTTCGGCCACCTCACGTGCGATGTCACGGGCAAGAAATGCCGCGATGTGGGCTGGGGTCGCTACTGGGATGTGTTCACCAGCACGCAGTTCCAGCATTCGCTGGGCGTCAGCCTGAAGTTGATGCTGCTCACCGTGCCCACCGGGCTGGTGCTGGGCATCGGCTTGGCGGTGCTGGCCGACAAGCATCTCCGCGGCATCGGCATCTTCCGCACCATCTTCTCCAGCACGGTGGCCACCAGCGTGGCCGTGGCCAGTCTGGTCTGGTTCGTGTTGCTGCAGCCGCAGATCGGTGTGCTGGCCGATGTGTTCAGCGGTTGGTTCCCGGTGCTGAAGAACCCCGGCCTGCTGAACGACCCTGGCACCGCGTTGTTGGCGGTTGCCTTCAGCAGCATCTGGGCGAACCTCGGTTTCACCTTCATCATCATCACCGCAGCTCTGCAGAGCGTGCCGCGAGACCTGTACGAGAGTGCCTACGTGGATGGCGCCGGAAGCACCCGCCGCTTCACGAACGTCACCCTGCCGATGATCGCCCCGACGTTGCTGTTCGTAGGCGTGGTGCTCACCACCCGTGCGCTGCAGACCTACGGCGAGATCGCACTGCTCACCAGTGGTGGCCCGAACCCCGAGAAGCCCACCACCACCATTCCGTACCTCATCTATGGCCGCACCTCCTTGATCCACACCGACCTCGGCACGAAGAGCGCAGCAGCGGTGCTGTTGTTCCTGCTGTCGTTGGTGCTCGCGCTGGTGCAGTTCCGAGGCCTGGAGAAGCGGGTGCACTATGGCAGCTGACACCGTGCGCGGCGCACGCAAGGCCGGCCGCTACACCCTGCTGGTCGTGTTGGCGTTCATCGTGGTGTTCCCCATCTACGCCGTGGTGATGCAGGCGTTCAAGACGGGCCCAGGGTCGCTCGATCACCCGCGGTCGTTGCTGCCGGTGGACCTCACCCTGTCCACCGTGAAGGCGGCATGGACCCAGGGCAATCTCGGACGACTGTTGCTGAACAGCATGTTCGTGTCGTTGATGGTCACCGTCGGCGTGGTCATCACCAGCCTGCTCGCCGCCTATGCGTTCGCGTTCCTTCAGTTCCCGTTCAAGGGGCCGATGTTCATCGCGTTTCTGGCAACGATGCTCGTGCCCGCCGAGGTCACGGTGGTGATCAACGAGCGCACCGCAGATTCACTCGGCTGGATCAACTCGTTCCAGGGGCTCATCGTGCCCTCGCTCGCCAGCACGTTCGGCGTGTTTCTCGTTCGACAGGTCTTCCTGCAACTGCCGGGGGAGCTGCGCGAAGCGGCGGCGCTCGACGGCGTGGGGCATCTACGTTTTCTGTGGGAAGTGGCGGCACCGCTCAGCCGTCCTACGCTGGGGGCGCTGGGTTTGTTCACGTTCCTCGGCACCTGGAATGCCTATCTCTGGCCGTCGCAGGTCATCCGCGGAGATCGGGCGCACGAGACCATTCAGATCGGTCTCGAACACCTGAAGAACAACGACATCAGCAAGATCAATCTCGTCACAGGAGGCCTCGTCGTGGCAGCACTGCCGATCTTCATCATGCTGGTGCTCTTCCAGCGCCAACTCGTGCGCGGTCTCACCGCAGGGGCGGTGAAGGGCTGATGCGCACTCGACACACCCTCGCTGTTCTCGCGGTCGCCTCGTTGGGCCTCGTTGCTGCCTGCAGCGGCGGCGGCGACATCACCGACTCCGGGAGCGCCACCACCGCGGGAAGCGGCTCCACCGACAGCACCGTGGCCGATACGTCGGGCGCCACGACGTCGGCCGAAAGCACCACCTCGGTGGCGGTCGACAGCCTTCCCGATTGCCCCACCGATGCGTTGGCCTCGGCCAGTGGAACCGTGGAGATCAACTTCTGGCACGGCATGAGTGGCCCCCTGAACGACGAGCTCGTCAAGCTCGCCGACGCCTACAACGCCAGCCAGACCAAGGTGAAGGTGTCGCTCGTGCAGGGCAGCTACGAAGACACGGCCGACAACTACTTCGCTGCCAGCCAGGGCGACCGCCCCGATGTGGTGCAGTTGCCCGAGTACCAGGTGCAGGCCATGACCGACACTGCCAGCATCGTGCCGGTCGGCAAGTGCATCGAGTCGAGTGGCTTCGACACGTCGGCCTTCCTCCCCACAGCGCTCGCTGCGTACGCCACATCGGGCGTGCAGTGGGCAATGCCGTTCAACATCTCCAACCCGGTGCTGTTCTACAACAAGAAGGTGTTCACGGCCGCCGGCCTCGACCCCAACACGCCACCGAAGTCGTTGGACGAACTGCGCTCGATGAGCAAGAAGATCGTCGATTCGGGCGCAGCAAAGTTCGGCCTCGCGCTGGAGAGCGGTTTCGATTCCGGCGGCGGTTGGTACGTGGAGCAATGGTTCGCCAAGGCACAGGAGTTCTATGTGGATGGCGACAACGGCCGCACCGGCCGGGCCACGAAGGTGCTCTTCAACGACCAGACCGGCGTGGATCTGCTCACATTCCTGCAGGGCATGCTCAACGACAAGACCGCGGTGAACGTAGGCGACAACAGCCAGAGCGGTTACGACAACTTGCTGAAGTTGGCGGACCAGACCGAGCCGGCAGCGATGACCATCAACACGTCGGCGTCACTGGGTCCGGTGCTGCAGGTGCTGGGCACCGGCCAGTTCCCGAACATCAACGCCGACGACGTGGGCGTGGGTCCGATGCCCGGCCCCGACGGCAAGCCCGGCATGCTCATCGGTGGCGCATCGCTGTATGTGGTGGATTCCGGCGACGACGTGCGCACGGCAGCGGCCTGGGACTTCATCACCTACCTCGTGGGCGCCCAGCAGCAGAGCGAGTGGGCTGCGGCCACCGGCTATGTGCCGAACCGCACCGACGCACTGACACTGGATCCCTACAAGACCACGGTCGCAAAGGACCCGCGTTTCGCGGTGGCCTATCAGCAGCTGGTCGACACGCCCGACGTGCCCACGTCGGCCGGCCCGGTCGTGGGCCCGCTGCGCGAGGTGCGCACCGTGTTGGCCAACGCCGTGGCATCGGTGTTCAACGGCACCGACCCGAAGACCGCCCTCGACAAAGCCGCAGCGCAGTCCAACGGCCTCATCGCCGACTACAACGCCCGCAACTAACCGACCCACCCCACCCCCACCCCACCCCGAGCGCGCCGGGCCGTGGGTTTCTCGGCGGGATTCTTCTCAAACCCCCTTCTGGGTGGTGTGGTTCCCGGAAACCGGGAACCACACCACCCAGAAGGCGTCGATTCAGCGTCGTCGCGGGCGGGCGAGGCCGGGAGCCCAACGTTGAACATTCTCGAGGATGCGCACGGCAACCGACTCCGGGTCGGTGGTGAGTTGCCGCCAGGTGAAGTGCACCACGATGTAGCCAGCGGCTGTCAGTTCGCCATTGCGAACCCTGTCGAATTCGAATTGGTCGCGATCGAGACCATGAGTTCCCCATCCGTCGCACTCAAGGACGATGTGCGTACCTGAGATCAGAAAGTCGACCTCGTAGCCCATCACCACTGCGTGGAAGGTCACTGCGGGAAGTTGATGCCGGGTGATGAACTCGGCCATCTTCGCCTCGAGCGCCGAGTCGGGCGGCAGTTCTTCGCCTAACCACCGCTCTAGAGCGAGTCGAAGTGGGCCAACACCGTGGCGTCCCTTCTTCGCGTGCCGCATCATCGTGCGGCGCACCGACGCCGGCGAGGCCACCTTCGAGGCGAGAACCTCGATGAGTGCATCGAACACGGCATCCTGATCAACAGCACCGAGATCGAGCAGCATTCGCATTGGGTTTGTGGTGGGAATCTTTCGACGAATGATCGGGCGAAGGTCCATCAGATCGACCGGGCGATGCACGACGACGCCATCGAGCCGAGCTTCTCGGGTGCGTGCCGGAAGGATCAGATCGATCGGATCCGACGCAGGGCGGGAGACGTTCCACAGCGAAGCTGATGTGCGATGCGAGGAAACCGCTCCGCGACCCGCACCCCATACTGCGGCAAGCGCTCGTTGCTCGAAGGTCTCGGGTGATCCACGTAGTCGGGCGACGTTCGGGTGAATCGGCTCGATCACCTGCGCGGCGATTGCTCGGTACCACGAACTGGTGCTCACGCCGAGTGCCTCAGCGCGCGGGCGGGAGATCAGCCCGTGGTGGGTGCTGGCGAAGCCATCGATGTGGTCGAACTTCATGCTCATACTGGGCACAAGGAGTTGGCCGAATCGGCAGAACCGCTCGCTCCGCTGCGAACTCGGTGGTTTGGTTCCCGGAAAGCGGGAACCAAACCACCCAGAAGCCGATTTGGGAAGAATCACGCCCAGAAGCCAGCAAGCCGGGGCGGTAGCGTGGCGGGCATGGCTACTCCCTTTCCGGCCCTCGACGGGTCAGCTCCCACGACGCAGCAATTCGATGCCCAATTCGAAATGGGTATCGACACGTCGAAGCGCTACACCGCAACGATGGACACCTCGATGGGGCAGATCGTCATCGCCCTCGACGCGGTGAATGCGCCCAAGACCGTGAACAACTTCGTGGCGCTGGCTGCTCACCACTACTACGACGGTGTGATCTTCCACCGCATCATCCAGGGCTTCGTGTGCCAGGGCGGCGACCCGTCGGGCACCGGCCACGGTGCGCAGGGCCGCTACCCGGGCTACCGCTTCGAGGATGAGCCGGTGAAGGGCCGCTACCAGATCGGTTCCGTGGCGATGGCGAACGCCGGGCCCGACACCAACGGCAGCCAGTTCTTTTTGATCAGCGGCCCCAGCGGCGCCGGTCTGCCGCCGCAGTACAACCACTTCGGTCAGATCGTGAAGGGCCTCGATGTGCTCGACGCGATGGAGAAGGTGCAGACCGCTCGTGGCGATCGCCCGGTGACCGACGTGGTGATCAACTCGGTCACCATCGCCGTCGCCGACTGACCCACCCTGCGGTGACCCCCGACCGACTGTCGCTGGCCCAGGCGCGTCGCATCGCCCTGGCAGCGCAGGGCTTTGCCGACCCGCGCCCCACTGGGCGCGTCGATCGGCGGCACTTCCGGCGAGTCATGGATCGGATGGGCATCATCCAGATCGACTCGGTGAACGTGCTGGTGCGCAGCCAGGAACTACCCCTGTTCGCGCGCCTCGGTCCGCACCCGCGCGGCCTCATCGCCGATGCAACTGCCGATGGTGAACTCTTCGAGTATTGGGTGCACGAGGCAAGCCACGTGCCCACCGAGCACCATCACCTGCATCGGTGGCAGATGGAGCGCGACCACAAGTGGTCGCGCTACTGGGATCTGCAGCAGCGCCGTCCTGGTTTCATCGACAGCGTGTTGCAACGCATCGAGATGGATGGCCCGCTGGCATCCGGCGACCTCAACGAACGCGTGGGAAAGAAAGGCCAGTGGTGGGACTGGGACGATGGCAAGGTGGCGCTGGAGCACCTGTTCTGGAAGGGGGCCATCACGGCCACGCGGCGTCCGAACGACTTTGCCCGCATGTATGACCTCGCTGAACGCGTGCTGCCGGCCCATGTGGTGGCTCGGCCCGCGGCGCCCGAGCGGGAAGCTCGCAAGGAACTGCTGCTGCTGGCCGCGCGCCATCACGGTGTGGCAACGCTGACCGATCTCACCGACTATCACCGGCAGAAGAACCAGCCGTGCAAGCCGTTGGTCGATGAACTCGTGGAAGACAGTGCGCTGCTGCCGGTGCAAGTGGAGGGCTGGACCAAACCGGCGTACCTGCACCCCGAGGCGCGAACGCCGCGCCGCATCGATGCGTGCGCGTTGCTCAGTCCGTTCGACCCGGTCTGCTGGCATCGCGATCGCAACGAGCGACTCTTCGGCTTCCACTATCGAATCGAGATCTACACCCCGGCCCCCAA
>CAIXIJ010000123.1 GCA_903919455.1 uncultured Acidimicrobiaceae bacterium
CCCGACGACACATTTCATGCGCTCAGCGGAGCCCCCGCTCCGTCCGCCACTCCGAACGCCGTGGCAAACAGCATCACGTTCGGATACGGCACCTACGACGACCCGGCGAACCGGCCCACCGACATCGACATTCTCTTCACGTTGACGATCTCCACCAGTCCGTTCCGCGACGGATTGATCTTGTCGAACGTGGCGCAGGCGACGTACCTGAACAGCTTCGGCGTCACCAGCACCAGCCCTGCGATCGCGCAGATCGAACTGACGGCTCCCGTGCTGCGCATCCGCAAGGGCGTGGTCGACACCGACAGCCCCAACGAGACGTTCTCCGGCACGCGGAATCCGTCCGGCGTCACGTTCGCCGCCATCGGCGCCGTGTGCCCGGCATTCAGCCCCACCAGCCTCAACTCGACGAAGCTCAACGGCGCACCCAACGCCAACGTGAGCAAGGTCGATGCCGCCGACACGGTGCGGTTCGCCATCGTGGTGGAGAACACGGGCAATGGCCTGCACGGCGCGTTCGATGTGGGCGTCAGCGACACCATGCCGGCAGGGTTCTCCATTCCATCGGGCGGCCTGCACCTGTGCGTCACCGATGGCAACGGCTCAGCCCTCGCTCACACCGCCACCGGCTTCTTCACGGGCACACCATCGAGCGGTCCGACCACCGGCACCATCAGCCTCACTGATGGGCCCACCGGGGCGCTGACGGCCGACAACGCCGCGCACACATCGGGCACCAACCTGATGGTCGTCTCTTACGAGTTGCAGCTCGACCCGACAGTGACGTTCCAGGCTTCGCTCACCAACACCGCCACGATCACGGGGTTCTCGGGTTCGGAGGGTGGACCGAACTTCACGGGCCTGTACCCGGCGGCCGGGCTGTCCGATGATGCCATCGCCACCACCCGCACCCCCACAGTCAAGAAGTCGCTCACCGCCACCAACCAGGCGCATACCCCCGGCAGCAACGTGGCCATCGGCGAAGAGGCCACCTACACGGTTACGGTCACCGTGCCGGAAGGTCGTGGCCAGGACGTGCATCTGGTCGACACACTGCCCAGCGGCCTTGCGTTGACCGCAGTGGACTCCATCACGGCGTCGCCCGCACTCACGTCGTCGGTGGGCACGATGGCCACGGTGCTCGCCAACACACAGGCTGCATTGGCGGCGCCGGGGCGCCCGCTCAACATTTCTTTCGGCACCCTCACGAACAGCGACACCAACAACGCTGTCGCCGAGACCATCACCGTCGTGTACCGCGCCGTCGTTCTCAATGTTGCCGGCAACCAGAGCGGCACCTCGGTGAAGAACTCCGTGAAGCTCACCTACACCGGAGGCGCCTCCAAGACGGCCGCCACGCCGGTGACCGTGGTTGAACCGAATCTCACCGTCACCAAGACGGTCGCTCCCACGAGCGCGGATGCAGCCGACACGGTGACGTACTCCATCGTCGTGCAGCATTCGGCCACGTCGAACGCCGATGGTTTCAATGTGTCGATGTCGGACCTCGTGCCGACCGGCGTGAACTATGTGCCCGGATCCCTGGTGAACACGGGCGGCCTGGCACCGACGTCGTTCTCCGACAGTGGAGCACCGTCGCTGTCGGCCACCTGGTCGTCGTTCCCCATCGGTTCGGTGTCGAGGTTCTCCTACCGCGCGACCCTGCCGAGCAACGCAGTCGCCCCCGCCTCCATCACGAATACAGCTCGCCTCACCTGGACCAGCCTCCCCACGGGTGGCGACCCGGTGTCGCCCTTCAACACCGACGGCCGGGAACGCACCGGAGTCGGCGGCGTGGATGATTACGCCACATCCGACACCGCCACCCTCCACATCAGTTCGCCCGAGATCAGCAAGGCGCTGTTCAGCACCAGCGAGGCGAGCACCACCAACGCCGACGTCACCATCGGCGAGACCGTCACCTACGAGCTCACGGTGACGTTGCCCGAGGGTTCGATCCCGGCGGGCTTCGTCGTCACCGATCGGCTGCCGAACGGGCTGCAGTACGTCGCCGGATCCGCTCAGGTGATCTCGTCGGGTCTCGCCGGCACGCTGCCAGCGCCGGTCATCACCGATGGCGGCACCGACGGAGCCGATGTGGTGTTCACCTTCGGCGCCACCACCGTCACGGCCAACAACAACCCGGCCGACGACTCGTTCGTGATCCGTCTCACCGCCAGGGTGACGGATGTGCCGGGCAACGTGGGCGTGCTGCCATCGCCGACGCGACTCGACAACTCCGCACAGGTCCAACTCATCGGCGGGAATGCGGTGACGTCGAATGTGATCCGCGTGAACGTGGTGGAGCCGCAGATGCGCATCGACAAGAGTGTCTCCCCCACCAGTGCCGTGCAGGGCGACACCATCACGATCACGTTCGACGTGGAGAACCGTGGCCTGTCGAAGGCATTCGACGTGATCGTTGAGGACGTGCTCGACGCGCATTACGACGCGTCGACAGCACTCGAGGTCACCACGCCCGCGGGCTTCACGTATGCACGCTCCGGCAGCACCATCACCTACACGGGCGGCGACATTCCGGTCGGGGCCAAGGTGACGTTCGTGATGACGGCGGCGCTGGTCAACCCGTTGGCTGCTGGCACCGCTGTCGAGAACACCGCCACCGTCACCCAGGCAACCTCGCTGCCCGGCACAGTGACCGGTGAACGAGCAGAGCCACCCGTGAGCTCGCTGGCCGTGTTGAACTCGGTGGCTGTCGATCTCACGCTCGACAAGGACGATGGGGTGCTGACGGTGACACCCGGCGCCAGCACCACCTACAACGTGACGGTCTCGAACGTGGGCGGAGCACCAGCCACCGGTGTGACCATCGACGATCAACTGCCGCCCGGCACCACGTTCACCTCGGTGGGCGGCGCTGACTGCAGCGACGGTGGTGCCATCGGCAATGTTCGACAGGTCATCATCGCCGGGACCATCGCACCGGGGGCCACGGTCACGTGCACGCTCACGATCCAGATCACCAACCCGGCTCCGGCAGGCACCGTTGCCTATCAGAACCTGGCCACCGTCACCGACGACGGGACCCACGGCACCGACCCCACGCCCGACAACAACACGAACAGCGACACCGACCTGATCGCTGGCCGGGCTCCCGATATCCAGGTCACCAAGAACGACGGCATCCAGACACGAGCGCCGGGCGAGGCGTACACCTACACGGTCACGGTGTCCAACATCGGCAACGTAGGAGTGACCAACGTACTGGTGCGCGACGTGCTGCCTCCCGGCCTCACGTTCGTGGCCTGCAACTCCACTTCCGGTTCCGTGCTCATCGCGTGCGCCGAATCGGCTGGCGTGGTGCAGATCACCTACGCCGATCTGGCCGGCGGGGGCGGTAGCGCAGCATTCGGCATCGATGTGCTTGTCGATCTGCCCGCGGCAGCCGGACTCACGCAAATCGTGAACAACGTCTCGGCCGCCGACGATGGCTCCAACGGCGCTGACGTGAACCTGGCGAACAACGCCGACAGCGACACCGACAACCTCGATGCTGCTCCCGACATGGCAATCGTGAAACTCGTCGAAACCAGCGACGCATCGCCGGGCGACACAGTGAACTACGCGCTCGTGGCAGCCAACATCGGCGATCAAGATGCCACCGGTGTGGTGATCTCCGATGTCGCCCCGGCCGGTCTGAGCATCGACTGCGACTCGGCGTCGCCCGCTGCCACCACCTGCACTGCCAGCACAATCACCTGGGGACCCGGCCTCGCTGACACCGGTGCAGTCACCGGCGGGATCTTCTCGGCCTTCAGCATCCGATTGCTCACCTACACCGCCACGATCGACGACCCACTCGCTGCGGGAACCACCAGCCTCACGAACACGGCGACCATCGACGACGATCACACGAACGGCATAGACCCCACGCCGGAGAACAACTCCGACACCGCTGTGGTGAACATTGCCAACGCTGCCATCGACCTGTCGATCACGAAGACCGACGGCGTCACCACGACAAGTCCGGGCACCACACTCACCTACACGATGGATGTCGTGAACTCCGGCAACATCGGTGCCACCGCAGTGGTGATCACGGATCAACTGCCCGCTGAACTCAGCTTTGTGTCGTGCCCCGCCCTTCCTGTTACGTGCGACACCAGTGCCCTACCGGTGATCACCTGGACCATTCCCACACTCGCCGGACGAGGCGGCACCGCGCAGGTGTCGTTCGATGCTCTGGTGAACGACCCCCTGCCGGCCGGTGTGGACGACATTCTCAACGTCGTGGAGGTGCACGACGACGGCACGAATGGCACCGACCCGACTCCGGAGGACAACATCGCCAGCGACCGCGACCTCGTGGTGGCAGCGCCTGACCTCGATGTTGCGAAGAACGACGGCGCTCAGACCCGACAGCCGAACGAGGAGTTCGACTACACCCTCCTGGTGCGCAACAAGGGCGGGCAGGCGGCCACCGGAATCACTGTGGTCGACACGCTGCCGTCGGAGTTGATCTTCGTCGACTGTCCCAGCACACCCGTCACGTGCTCTGCCAGCGGTGATCTCACCGGCGGCACCGTCACGTGGCAGATCGACTCGCTCGCTGGTGGCGCCAATCGATCGCCGGCGGAAGCCGATAGTTCGGTGACGCTCACCGTGACGGTCCGTGTGGCACCCGCCATCCCTGCGAGCGTGACCACGCTCGTGAACTCCGTGGCGGTGACTGACGACGGCACCAACGGCCCCGATCCCACCCCGGGCGACAACACGGATGCCGACACCGACAACATTCTCGTCACCCCGGACATGGCCATCGAGAAGACCGACGGCGTCGACAGCACTACTCCCGGCAGCACCCTCGCCTATGTGCTCACCGTGCTGAACAACGGGGCCCGCACCGCCACTGGCGTCACCGTGACCGACACGGTGCCCACCGGCACCACGTTCGTTTCGTGCAGCGGCGGATGCGACAGTTCGGCGCTGCCGACGATCTCGTGGACGAATGTGCAAGAAGACGTCACCGGCACCATTAGCGACCCAGCCGGCTTCGACCCGGGCGGCATTGCAACCTTCACGGTCACCGTCACCGTCGACAACCCGACGGCCGACGGCCTCGACACCATCGTGAACCAGGCGACCGTCGCCGACGATGGCGCCGGAGGCCCCGACCCGACGCCCGATGACAACATCACCTTCGACACCGACACCCTGAATGCTGCCCCCGATCTGGAGGTCACCAAGACCGACGGTGTCGCGGTAGTGAACGGGGCAGACACCCTCGACTACATGATCACGGTCACCAACGTGGGTAACCAGACAGCGGCGAACGTGGAGGTCGACGACACGTTGCCGGCCGACACCACCTTCGTGTCGTGCACGGCCAGTTGCGACAGCACGGCACTGCCGGTGGTGTCGTGGGCCCTCGGTACGGTGGCCCCCGGACGGACCGTGGCGGTGCACGTGCTGGTGACCGTCGACGACCCGGTGCCAGCCGCCACCGACACCTACACCAACACGGTGGCGGTGCACGATGATGGCACCAACGGCCCCGACCCCACGCCGGGCAACAACACCGCTACCGACATCGACACGCACGGCGTAGACCTCGGGGTGACGAAGACCGATGGTGTCGCTGTGGTCACCCCCGGCGACACCGTCGACTACACGATCGTCGTCACCAACTACGGGCCATCGACCCTCGACTCGTTCACGCTCGACGACACGCTGCCTGCCGCGCTGCGTTCCGTGCGGTTCTCCGCCCAGCGCGGCGTGTACGACTCGGCGACGGGTGAATGGTCCGGCGTGGCACCGTTCGCAACGGGCGACACCCTGACGCTGCACGTCGTCGGCACGGTGAGTCCGGCCGCTACGGGCACGTTGGTGAACACCGTCACTGTGACGCCGCCCAATGGCTACCCCGATCGAACCCCGGGGAACAACACGGCAACCGACACCGACACGCTGCGACCCCTTGCCGAGCTGCTGCTGAACAAGGAACTGCTCACACCCTTGATGAACAACGGCGACACGGCTGTGTATCGCCTCGCCGTGACGAACCAGGGTCCATCAGTGGCAACCGGCGTGACCCTGCGCGACGACCTGCCGAGCACGCTGGTGCCGGTAAGCGCCAGCGGTGCAGGATGGACGTGCACGATCACCGGACAGCGCATCGACTGTGCGCACCCCGCGCCGCTCACAGCGGTCACGTCGGCGTTCGTGGAGGTGCGAGCCGTGGTGCGCGCCGAGTTCGGATCGACCATCGTGAACGTGGCAATCGTGAAGTCGCTCACACCCGACCCGCATCCGGGTGGCGGCGGGCGCACCGACAGCGCCATCGGCGAAGTGGTACCGCCACTGCCCGCAACCGGTAGCTCTCCGCTGACACTCATCCGCCTTGCGTTGGAATGCCTCTTTGTGGGTGGCGTGCTCGCAGCGGCTCGCAGGCGACACCGGCCCACCACGCTCTGAGCGAAAGGTCTCCCGTCCTGAAGTTGGCGGCGGGAGGCCTGGTCTCAGCCGAGACGCAAAGTCTCCAACGGTTCGAGACGAGCAGCGCGCGTGGCCGGATACAGACCGGCCACCACCGAGATCACCATCGCCAGGACCACGCCCATCGGCACGAGCATCGGTTGCAGGGTGAACACCCAGCCAGCCACTGCGACGCCCACTCCGATGGCGGCCACCCCCACCGCCACCCCCAGCAGGCCGCCGAAGAAGCCCACGGCGATGGCCTCCAGGATGAACTGGGCGGCGATGATGCCGCGGGTGTGCCCCAGCGCACGCCGAATACCGATCTCGGTGGATCGCTGTATGACGGAGATCGACATGACGTTCGCGATACCGATGCCACCCACGATGATGGCCAGAAGACCCATCGACACGACGATCAGTTGCAGTTGCCGATCGCTCTGCGCCGCCAACTCGAGCGCCTCCGATTTCAGTTCGGTCTGTACCTCGTTGGGTCCGCCGAGGTTCACTGCCACCTTTAACGCCTGGGCGGTATCGCTCTCGCGGTTCTGGGCCGACCTCACATACAGCTTGTTGGCCAGTACCGCGTCGCCGTCGAGCGCGGCGTCGGTGAGGAAGTCGTCGGCCGCCCGATTGAACGTGACGAACACCGCATTGTCGAACGCTGGCTCCAACTCAACCCGGTCGAGGATGCCCACCACCGAGTACTCGAGGCCGTTCAGCAGAACGGATCGCACCTCACCGGGCAGCACATTGAACTCCCGGGCGAGCCCCACGCCGATGACGGCAGCGCGGCTGCGGGCACCCTCATCGAACTCGTTGAGCCAGCGCCCCGACACCAGCGGCACCTCCAGCACCGATGGCAGCACCGAATCGGCCGCCAACACGGGTACCGGCACGGTCTCGAACTTCTCGGCAGCTTCGGCATAGGGCGTCACGACGATGTTCTGCATCTCCAGCACCGAGGCAACGGACTCCACCGTCTTCACTGTCTTGGCCCGTTCCACGGCATCCTTGGGCAACTTGGCATCCTGGCCGCCGAAGCTGCTGGCGGCACTGGCCTCGATGAGGTTCGTGCCCAACTGGTCGACCTTTCGTTTCAGGTCGCCCTTGGCGCTGTCGGTGAGGCCCACCGCTGCCACGATCGCCGCCACCCCGATGACCGGGCCGAGCAGCAACAGCATGGTTCGCACCTTGCGAGCGAACAAGCCGTTCACGGCGACGCCGACGAGATCGCTCGCGGTGCTCACGCCCTCGCCGCCCGTTCGTCGGCCACGATGGCCCCGTCGCGCATTCGCACACGGCGATGCGCGGCCTCCCCTACCGCCGGGTCGTGAGTGACCAGCACGATGGCCCGCTCGGACGACTGCAGCGAGGCAAAGATCTCCATCACGTGTTCGGCGTTCTTGGAGTCGAGCGCTCCCGTGGGTTCGTCACCCAGCACGATGCTCGGTTGGGTGACGAGTGCTCGAGCCAACGCCACGCGCTGCTGCTCGCCGCCGCTCAATTGCACGGGCCGGTGATCGTGACGATGCGCCAAACCCACCTGGTCGAGCGACGCCATCGAACGTTCCCGACGTTCCTTCGGCCGAATGCCTCGGTACAGCAACGCTGTCTCCACGTTGCTCACCGCATCGAGGTGCGGAATGAGGTGGAACTGCTGAAACACGAACCCAATGCGCTCCCCGCGCACCCGGCTGCGATCATCGTCATCGAGTTCGGTCACGTCGATGCCACCGACGCGGATGACGCCGCTGGTCGGCACATCGAGGCACCCCAACAGGCCGAGCATGGTGGACTTGCCGCTGCCCGAAGGTCCCATAATCGACATGAAGTCGCCGGGCATGATGCACAACGAGACGTCGAGCAATGCAGCCACGGCGGCATCGCCCTGGCCATAGAGGCGCGACACGCTCTCCAACTCGAGCAACGGCGCCGGCATGTCGACGGGGGTGTCATCCACCGGCGACGGCCTTGGTCTGGGTGTCGGCCTTGGGGTCCACGTCGACAACGACCAATTCATCACCCTTCAATCCGGCGACGATCTCCACCCACTCGCCATCGACAAGACCGATGGTCACCTTCACCCGACTGATGGTGCCAGCGTCGTTGATGACGCGCACCTCATCGCCGCCCGCCGATCGCAGTACGGCTGCGACCGGCACCGCCAGCACATTCGGTCGCTCCGACAACGTCACGTCGATCGTGGCGCGCGCGCCATCGACGGCAGCAACGTCGCCATCGACTTCGACCGTGCCCTCATAGGTCTCCGAACCGTCGTCGGCCACCGTGGCGTTCTCGTCGAGCGTGGCAATGGTGCCGTTCAAGTCCGCGTCCACGGCATCGAGCGACACCGACACCGTCTGGCCCACCTCGAGGTCGGACCGTTCTTCCGCGGTCACGGACAGAGTGATAGTGAAGTCGGGCTCGTTCAAGGTGAGCACCGGCGCACCCTGCAGCACGAACTCACCTTCGTCTACGAGCACCTTGCCCACACGTGCCGGCCACTCCGCCACCACCATGTCGCTGGGCAGGAAGATCACGTCGTCATCGATAGTGACGATGGAGATCGTCACACGAGACGTACCGGCAGGCATCAGTGCCGTGCCGCTGAGCGTGTCGTAGTCGCTGCCTGGCTGGGCCGTGCCACCAAGTTGATAGTTGATGGAAGTGTCGGCTGTGACCGGCGCATCAGCCACGATGGTGAACGACGCGCTGTCGCCTTCACGAATCGCGCTGCCGCCCTGCAGCGTGAGTTCGGGAAGGTCGGACGACTCGATGACCACACCCACCTGCGCAGGCGACCCCAGCGCGTAGTCGGCGGTATCCACCACCTTCAGCAGGAACCGCTCGTCGGCCTCCACCAGGTCGTCGGAGCGGAACTGCACGTTCAGGGTGGTCTGTTTCGAGCCCGCCGGGATGGTGATCTGGTCGAGGTCGACCTTCACGAAGTCGGCGCCGGACACGGCAGAGCCACCGAGAGCAACCTTCAGATCGAGATCCTCGTTGCTCTCCACCGTGGAGCGGAAGGTGAACGTGGCCGACCCGCCTTCGCTCACTCGTGCGCTCGACGCCTCGACGGTGATGATCGGCACGAGATCGTCGCCGTTGGCACGAATACGGATACGAGCCTGATTCGCCGGGCCAACCACATAGTTCGGGTCGTTGCCGAACTGGTCGGTGAGCGACACCGTGAGGTCTTCCGAATCCTCTTTCACCTCGTCGACGTAGATCGGCACGGTGATGGTGTACGTGCTGGATCCGGCGGGCATCACGAACGAGTTGTCGATGGTTCGGTAGTCGGTGTTCGAGTCCTTGCGCTGCCCACCCGTAGCGTCACCGCCAATAGTGAGGTCGACCGTCAGGTCGCTGGTGGGAGCCGGCGACGCCGTGAACGTGAAGACGACGTTCGTTCCCTCATCGACCTCCAGCGGCGTGGCTGACATCTGGATGACAGGCTTCGCCGGCGTCGTGGTGGTGGATGACGGAGATGAAGTGGGTGGCACCGCGGCATGGCGCGACGCCCCGAACCCTGCCGAACCCGGCGACGGGGCAGGCTCGAGGGTGAACGCCGCCGTGTTCGACTTTCCGATGGAGTAACCGGCTTGGTTCGGCGACAGGCCCACCGTGATGGTCTCGGTGTTCTCCGGCGTGGCGCCGCCGTAGCCGCGGTCACGCTGCCAATCGGCCAGCGCCCGACGCGTCTCTTCGGTAAACAGCGAATCCACGCTGCTGATCGGATAACCGGAAGCGGCGAGGATGGTCTCCAACTGCTGCACATCGGGGCCTTCCGAACCCACATCGAGTTGTCGAAAGAACGCGAAGTCGCCGGCGACGGCCACCGAGCTGCGGCCGTCGAGCGCGAAGAGGTCGTCGCCGGCATTCACCGTGTCGCCATCCTCAACCGTGAGGCTGCTCACCTTGCCATCAACGGGAAGGTTGATCTCCTGAATCTCCTGACGCCGCACTTCACCGTTGATAGTGACCACGTCGTCGAGGCTCCGGCGCTCGACCGGCCGCGGCACGATGAGAAGCTCGGCCGACGCAGTGTCGTCGGAGGTCATGCGACCGATGAGCAGGCCGCCACCCACCATGGCGGTCACGCCGACCAGTCCGGCAATGATGTGCGACTTCTTCATGAGGGCATAGTCCGTTGTGTCAGTTGCCGAGGCTTTGCTCGGACAGGCATTGGTTGATGTCGCGCTCGTCGAGCTCGCCGTCGGCGTTCTGGAACACGGCCGGTTCCAGCAGACCGATCTCGCTGGTCTGGGTCTCCACTGTCCATCCCTTCGCGACTAGGCAGTCCTTCAGGGCGATGAACACCACGTTGCGCTGCTCCACTTCCTCTGGGGTGAGCGCTGCACGGGTGGCCTGCACCTCCTGCAGCACCGCAACGATGTCGGTGCGGGCAGCGCAGGTGGTGACCGCATCGAGGTAGCCAGGGTCCTTGTACGCCGGGTTGTTCGGGTCGAGCAGGTTTCCCTCAATGCCGAACCCCTTGTCGCTGAGACATGTGCGGAAGTTGCCGAACGCCTCGAACAGACGCAACTCGGGTGGGCGGTCGTCCTTATTCTGCGGCACGGTCTCGGCAGTAGCGGTGTCGGTTGGGGCACCGGCAACTGTGGTGGCGGAGGCTGCAGCGACGGTGGTGAGTACGGGAAGCCGCTGGGCAGCCACTTCTTCGGGTGACATCACCTGCACGTCGTCGGCACCGCGCACCACGGTGACGGCCTGGCCGGATGTACCGCAACCAACGAGCAACAGGACGAGCGACAGCCTCGCTGCTCGCCGAATCGCCCCCGTGCGGATCCCCATGGGCAGATGGTACCCGCACAGCTATCGCCACACTGTGCCGGGCGCACCTTCAGCCGAGGCCGGGGTGCACCACCTGTACCAGCGGGTGCACCACCTCAGCCGAGGTGGCCATGAAGATGTCCGTTTCCTCGATACTGAACCCGCGCTCCATCAACGCAGCCGAGAGGCGCTGGCAGCCCGGCACATACACGTGTACGTGAGTCGATTCGAACAACGCCGCCACGGCGGCGAGCGCCGCCAACGCATCCGCAGGTTGGGCCACGAGGTGCTCCACTCGCGTGCCACCCTCGCCGGTGTGCACGGCGGCTACCGCAATGCATTCGGCGCCACGCAACACCTGCACGGTGCGCGACTGCGCTCGGCCCGCCCAGTAGCGGTACGTCGATGTCCTGTCGTGCCCGGTGACGGCGAGCTCGTACGCCACGGCATCGGCCACCGAGGCTTCCACCGCCGCTGCACCACCCATCGGGAGCGCCGCAGCAGCGCCCCGCATCGAGAGCAGCGGCCACCAGGCCAACATGCCTGCCCTTGCGTACAGCGGCAGCGCTGCCGGGTCGTTCGACGCGAAGGTGTAGCGGGCCTCGGCTCCGGTCATCACCGCAGCGAGCAATTGTCGCCCGACGCCGCGCCCTTGCACATCGCGGTGCACGAACAGATCGCTCAGCAGCCGTGCACCCGCCACGTCGATCGCTCCCCCGAACCCGAGCACGCGACCCGCCTCGAGCGCCACCATCAGCTGCCCATCGCTGATCAGATGTCGGCAGTAGCCGGCGTCTGCACCGGAGTCGTCGTGGGCGGGTCCGTTCGACAGCCGCGCCGCAGCGATGCCCTCGATGTGATCCTCGGTTGCGGGACGAATCTCCATCGTGAGCGCACCTTTCGCCAGCGGGTCAGCGTAGAACACCTCACGTTCTCGCCAGGCAGTCCCCATGCACTGTCCGCAGCAACCGTTGGTATCCTCGCAGACGTTCGCGGGTGTAGTTCAACGGCTAGAACCTCAGCCTTCCAAGCTGATGATGCGGGTTCGATTCCCGCCACCCGCTCTCGGCCCGAAGGGCCGACTCTCGGTCGCACAATCGGGAGGAGCGAAGCGACGGATCCCGCCACCCGCTCTGGCGAAGCCACGCTTCGGTCGCACAATCGGGAGGAGCGAAGCGACGGATCCCGCCACCCGCTCTGCGCCGATCCACTCCCTTCGACGTGGGCAGGTATTCGTGCACATGGGGCAGGAATCGCTGCCCATGTGGGGTGAGACCGATGCGAGACTGCGCCAATGAAGTTCGCTGCGCCGGCACTCACTGCCGCACTCCTCCTCACCGCCTGCGCCGACGATGCCACCAGTACGGGGAGTGCGTCCACCGCTACCCCCATCACCACCACCGGAGCGAGCTCCGATGCTGATGTCACGCGGCACACGTTCGTCACCGCAAACGGCACCAGCATCGACTACGTACTCCTGGTGCCACCGGGGCGTTCCGTCGGTGTGCCGGGCAAGGTGATCTTCGCCTTTCCTCCGGGCGGCCAGGACATCGACCTCACCCAGCAGATCGTGGAGGAGAAGTACCGCGCTGAGGCTCTCGCTCGCGACTACGTCGTCGTGTCGCCGGCGGCACCTTCCACGGGGCTGTTCTTCAGCGATGCCTCGGCGGCGCTCGTCCCCGAGCTGCTCGACATGACCGCGGATCTGTATCCACCTGAAGGCGACAAGTTCGACCTGATGGGCGTCAGCAATGGCGGACTCTCGGCGTTTCGGGCCGCGCTCGAGCAACCCGATCGGTTTCGATCCCTCGTGGTGTATCCCGGCTACTCCCCCAATGGCGCGGACGACCCGAACCTGAAAGTGCTGAAGGGCATCGGCGTGGCCATGTTCGTGGGCGGCAACGACGACGGCTGGAAAGAACCCAGCCAGCAGACCAAGGACATCCTCAGCCGCCAAGGGGGCAAGGTCGAGCTGCATGTGGTGGCAGGCGAGGGCCACATCTTGGGCGACGCGCTGCCCGGACGGGCGCTCTTTGATGCCTTGGAGCACGTGCGATGATCCTGGGGTGACCCAGGATCATCGCCCTCAGCCGCTCGGCGGCAATCAGATGCCACGGTTCGGCGGGCCGGCAACCATGATGCGGTTGCCCGCACGCGAGACCGCTACCGGACTCGATGTGGCCTTCTACGGCATACCGTTCGACATCGGCACCTCGAACCGACCCGGCGCTCGTTTCGGGCCCCGCGAAGTTCGGGCAGAAAGCTGCCTGTTACGGCCGTACCACATGGCGACGCGCGCCGCTCCGTTCGACAGCCTCACGGTTGCCGACATCGGCGACGTGCCCATCAACACCTTCAACGCACCCGCATGCGTGCCCATCATCCGCGACTTCGTCGCCGATGTACTGAGCGCCGGAGCAATTCCGATGGGCATTGGAGGCGACCACACCGTCACCCATCCGATCCTCCAAGCCGTTGCTGCGCACCATGGTCCGGTGGGTGTCATCCACGTCGATGCCCATGCCGATGTGAACCCCACCATGTTCGGCGAACCCATCAACCATGGCTCCTGGCTGCGACGCGCCATCGAGGAACACCTCGTCGACCCCGAGCGGGTGGTGCAGATCGGCCTTCGGGGCACGGGTTATGCCGCGGAGGACTTCGATTGGGTCACCTCGTTGGGCGGAAGGGTGGTCACCGCAGAGCAGTGCTGGCACCGCTCGCTCGAGCCGCTGATGCAGGAGGTCCGAGCCTCGCTCGGCGATGCGCCGGTCTATCTCACCTTCGACATCGACGGCATCGACCCTGCATTCGCCCCGGGTACCGGCACACCCGAGATCGCCGGGCTCACCTCCATTCAGGGCGTGGAGATCATCAGAGGTTGCCGCGGGCTGCAACTGGTGGGCTGCGACCTGGTGGAAGTTGCTCCGCCGTACGACCCATCGGGCAACACCGCGCTGCTCGGCGCCAATCTGCTCTTCGAACAACTCTGCGTGCTGCCCGGCGTTGAATACCGCCGCTGAGCACCGAGCGTCACTGCCGGGGCAGGTGCTCCGCAGCCCAGAGCGCCGCCTGGGTGCGATCCGACACGCCAAGCGCCTGGAACGTCTTGGTGAGGTGGGCCTTCACCGTGCGTTCGGAGATGCCCAACTCCCGAGCGATCTGCTTGTTCGCCATTCCTGCCTGCACCAAACGCAGCACTTCCTCTTCGCGTTCGGTGAGTGCCGCCTTGGCAACACCGGGCGAACGACGAACATCCAGCAGCACTCGGGCAACCTGCGGATCGATGGGAGCGCCCCCCACGTGCACCGCGCGAATGGCCTGAATGATCTGCTCGGGGTCGGCGTGCTTGAGCACGTAACCACGTGCGCCCGCCTCCAACGCCGAGAGCACACGTTGGTGCTCGCTGAACGACGACAGGACGACCACTCGAACGTCGGGGTACTCCTGGGTGATGAGGCCTGTGGCCTCCACACCGTCCATCTCCGGCATTGAGAGATCCATCAAGACCACGTTGGGTAGGAGTTGCTCCACCAACGTAAGGGCCTCGCGGCCGTCGGCGGCCGAGCCGACCAATTCCACATCGTCAACCGTGGCAAGCAACTGCGCCAGGCCATTACGAACGATGACATGATCGTCGACCACCACCACGCGAATCGGCGAACTCATCGGGCAACTCGGACTTCCACTCGGGTCCCCACTCCGGGCACCGACTTCAAGTCGATGGCACCGCCGGCATCGTGGACGAGACCAGCGAGGCTGCGCAGACCCACATGGCCGCGTCGGACGCGATTCGACAGCGTCTCCTCTCCAAAGCCCACACCGTCGTCTTCCACGAGCAACAGGGCGAATTCTGGTGTCATCGTCACCGTGACGGACACCTCAGTGGCGTGCGAATGGTTCGCCACGTTTCGAAGGGCCTCTTGCGCAGCGCGGTAGAGCAGGTTGATGGATTCGAAGGAGAGGTCGCTGACGTCGACATCCACGTTCAGGTTGGTGGCCATCTCGCGGTTGTGCAATGCACCGAGGAGGTCGGCGAGCGCACTTTGCAGACCTTCCTGGTGAAGGTTCGGTGGGTAGATGTCGACCAACATCGAACGCAGCGACTTCACGGTCTCGCGGATCTTGACACCGGCGTCGTTCATCGCCTCGCGACTCTGTGTGTCCTGCGCAGCTCGCGAGTTGGCAGTGAGCGCCATCGAGACACCGGTGAGGTCTTGCACCGCGCCGTCGTGCAAGTCGCTGGCGATGCGACGGCGTTCCTGATCCGAGGACTCGAGAGCATGCTGCAGCAAACGCTCGCGCTGTGCCTGCCCGGCGCGAAGGCGGCGGGCCAACGAAATGGCGAAGGGGATCTGCACGAGTGCCAGCACGATCAGCGCACCCACAGCGATGGGAGCGAACTGACCCCAGAGGTCGCGCCCCGTGTCGCGCACCGCGCTGTACGGAAAGTAGGTCTCGAACAGCAGCGGCGTGCCATGCGGTGTCTCGGTTCGGCGATAGACCTCCAACAATCGGTCGTCCACCTCGAACGTGTTCTCCTTCTTGTCGAGTTCGCTGATCGAGGCCGCCACCTCCTCGCGATGCTCGAGCACGCTGATGACTTCGTCGTCGAACGGGAACTTCTGGCCGATCAGTGCTGTCTCGTTGGAATACAGCACCGTGCCATCAGCCGCGTGGATCTTCACGATCGTGAGCTTGTCGGTGAGCACGTAATCGTGCACGAACCGATCCATCTCCAGGATTGCAGTCGGGTCCATCGTGACGATGCGATCGTCGAGCACATGGTCGTTCACCAATCTGGTGGCAACGAAGCTCACTCTCTTCGCGTCGTCGATACCCAACTTGGTACCGATGCGCACACTGGCAATTGCCGTCACCACGATGGCTGTAGCGAGCACCGGCAGCCCGGCGAGCGCGAAGCGGGTGACGAGTCGACGGACCGAGACTGGCCGTTCCGTGAGTTGAGCGATATCGGGCCTGCGCTCCGTAGGCGCGCCCAAAGGAATTGGGGTCGCAGCCGCCAAGCGATCTCGATCGATCGCCGCAACCGAAGCTGTATCAGGGATTGTCGTCATGTAAGCCACCACCGCCACCGCCGCCGCCGGACCGGCCAAAACCTGTCTGGATCGTAGCGTCGCTGCTCGACCTTTGGGGTGGGCCGCGCGGCCTATCGACGGCCCAATGTGGGAACCGGCGGGGATGGACGGTCGGAACGCGATTCCTAGATCGAGCGAGGAGTCTGGTGTTCCGCCGGCACGAACAGCACGTCGCGCACCGCGTACGCGGCACCACACGAAGCGAACAGGGCGGCGGCCCAGAGCAGCGGCCAGACGCCGCGTCGCAACCATCCACCGGCAACCCGCTGCGGCGCCACCTGCGATGTGTCAGCGAAGCCCAACCTCTCTGGTCCAGGCGTCGCACCAACGCGGGAGACGTACAGGGTGCGACCGCCTGGAACCAGAGAGTGATCGTGTCGAGCCACCGGGAAGGTTGGCTCGGCTGTCACGACGCCCATCATGCGGACACGCAGCCAACTGCGCTACTGGACCTTGGTACTAGCACCCCTTTCGCGAGGTCCCGAGTCCATGCCGGGTGGCCACAGCACCATGCGCCGCCTGGCAGGCCGCACTACGGTTCACCACCAATGTCGTTCCAGTTCGCCACACGCACCAAGGGCCTTCGATCCTCCGCCATCCGCGACCTTCTGAAGGTCACCGAGATGCCGAACATGCTGTCGCTCGCAGGCGGCCTGCCCACCCCCGACAGCTTCCCCCTGCCCGACCTGCGCCGCGAGGCCGACCGTCTACTCGGCGAGTTCGGACCACGAGTGGTGCAGTACTCGGCCACCGACGGCATGGTGGAACTGCGCCAGTGGCTCTCCCAGCACTACACGGTGGAACTCCAGCGGCCGGTGGCCATCGACGGCGAGATCGTGGTGACGCATGGGTCGCAGCAGGCGCTCGATCTGCTCGCCAAGATTCTGGTCGACCCGGGCGATGTGGTGGTGAGCGAGTCGCCCGCCTATCTCGGTGCGGTGCAGGCATTCGAACTGTTCGAACCACGCTTCGAGGTGATTCCCGGCGACGAGCACGGCATGAAGGTGGAGTTGCTCGCCGAGCAACTGGCAGCCGGACTGCGACCCAAGCTGGTCTACGTGGTGCCCAACTTCCACAACCCTTCAGGTGCCACCCTGTCGCTCGAGCGACGCCAACTGCTGGCCCGTCTGGCCGACGAGTACGAACTGCTCATCGTGGAAGACGACCCGTACGGCGCCATCCGCTTCGCCGGAGCCGAGCTACCGCCTGTGGCGGCGTTCACCACCCGTGTTGTGCACCTCAGCACGTTCTCCAAAGTCGTTGCCCCCGGCTTTCGAGTTGGATGGATGATCGGACCGCCGGAAGTGATGGCAATGGTGGCCCGTGCGAAGCAAGCCGCCGACCTCCACACCGCCACCTTCCCCCAGTTGCTGTTGGCGAACATCGTGTCGCAGCCGGGATGGCTCGATGCCCAGAAGGCTCGCATCGTGCCGATGTACCGCGAGCGCTACCACGCATTGTCGACAGCGCTCCACCACATTGTCGGCGACCGCATCCGCTTCCATCACCCGGAGGGCGGCATGTTCCTCTGGACCCACGTCGACGGCGTGGCCGACACGAAGCAGTTGCTCACCCACGCGGTGGAGCACGGCGTGGCGTTCGTGCCCGGCAGCGCGTTCACCATCGACCAGACCCCCGACTCCAAGGCTCGGCTGTCGTACTCCGCCCTGTCGCCCGAGCAACTGGGCGAGGCCGTGGCACGACTGGCGCGCGGCCTCGCCGCCTACGACGCTGCCCGCTGAGCCGCATCCGCGCCTCGTGCCACCAGCGGTGTGCCGCGTAGGTTGGATACCGACCGAGGGAGCCCCCACATGAAGACCGCCATCACCGACATGTTCGGTATCGACGTGCCGATCCTGGCGTTCACACACTGCCGCGATGTGGTGGCCGCCGTGTCGAAAGCCGGTGGCATGGGCGTACTCGGTGCGGTGGCGCACAGCCCCGAGCAACTCGAGATCGACCTGCGCTGGATCGAAGACGAGATCGGCGACCGCCCCTACGGCGTGGACCTCATCGTGCCGGCCAAGTACGCCGGTTCCGACAACGGCGGCCTCACGATGGCCGACATCGTGAACCTCATCCCCGACGAGCACCGCAGGTTCGTGAACGACCTGATGGTGAAGTACGACGTGCCGCCCCTGCCCACCGATGAGGGCAGCGCCACCTCTCGCTCCGGCGGCGACCTCAGCGGCACCGCAGCTCCATTCTCTGCTGCACAGGCCGACCCGTTGCTGGAGATCGCGCTGGCACACCAGCCCCGCCTACTCGTGAACGCGCTCGGCCCGCCGCCAGCGCACATGATCGACCGGGTGAAAGAGGAAGGCCGCCTCATCGGCGCCCTTGCCGGCAAGGCGCAGCACGCGGAACGTCACGTGGCGGCAGGCATCGACATGATCATCGCTCAGGGGGCCGAGGCTGGCGGCCACACGGGTGAGGTGGGCACCATGGTGCTGATCCCCGAGATCGTCGACGCAGTGGCCCCCGTGCCGGTGCTCGGTGCTGGCGGCATCGGCCGCGGTCGACAGATGGCCGCGGCGATGGCGCTTGGCGCCCAGGGTGTGTGGTGCGGTTCGGTGTGGCTCACCACCGATGAGGCCGAGACGCATCCTGTCGTGAAGCAGAAGTTCCTTGCCGCCACCAGCAGCGACACGCTCCGCTCCCGGTCGCTCACCGGCAAGCC
>CAIXIJ010000124.1 GCA_903919455.1 uncultured Acidimicrobiaceae bacterium
CGCCAACGCAGTGGCAGCAGCCTCGTCGGGCGAGTACGGCAACCGCGAACTCACCATTCGCTGCAATGGCCTCGACACCCCATGGGGCATCGATGATGTGGCCGCCGCCGCGCAATCCGGTGCGGCTGCCGTGGTGATTCCAAAGGTTGGCTCGGTGGCCTATCTCGACGAGATCAGCGAACGTCTCGATGCCGCCGGCGCCGACCCGGCGATGAAGATCTGGGCGATGGTGGAGACCCCCACGGCGATCTTCGACGTCCGCGCTCTCGCCGCTCACTGGCGCGTGGAGGTGCTCGTGATGGGCACCAACGACCTCGCTCGCGAGTTGCGTTCGTCGCTCGGCGCGGCTGCGCGTCACCCCCTCGTGCCGCACCTCGCCACCGCGCTTGCCGCCGCCCGCGAGTCCGGCAAGGTGATCCTCGATGGCGTGTTCAACGACGTGAAAGATCTCGACGCCTTCCGCACGGAGTGCGTGCAGGGCTTCGAGATGGGCTTCGACGGCAAGACCCTCATCCACCCCGGCCAAGTCGACATCTGCAACGACGTGTGGGCGCCCAGCGAAGCCGACGTGGACAACGCCCGCGGGTTGATCGCTGCCTTCGAAGAAGGAATCGCCGCTGGCAAGGGCGTCGTCACCTTCAACGGCCGCATGATCGAAAACCTCCACGTGGCCAACGCCCAGCGCCTGCTGGCCGTGGCCGACGCCATCGCTGCGCTCGGCTGAACAGTCCTATTACGCGGCTGAGGGGCGCCTCTGGGAGGTGCCCCTCGGTCGTCAGCCCAGGTTGAATCGCAGCTCTTGTGTCTGCGTGTCCCCAACGGGGAAGTGGCTTCTGGACTGATGATGCGCCAGTGCCCGCCGGCGCGCAACTGTCTTTTTATGTGGGGTCGATTCAGACCTCTGCTGCTTCAGACCTCTGCTGCTTCAGGACCTGTGCCGCGTCAGGACCTGCGTCGACGCTGGCGCTCCATCAGGCTGCACCAGTCCCAACCTGCTCCGCCCATGGCGGTGACCTCGGCGAGCATCTGCCCCACCATCGACGTGACCGGCAACGGCACATTCATCGAGTCGGCTTCGTCGAGCACCAGGCCGATGTCTTTGCGCATCAGCGTGGTGGAGAAGCCGTAGTCGTACTCGCCGTCGAGCATGCGCTCGGCTCGGTTGGCCATCTGCCACGACGCCGAACTGCCCTGCAGCATCACGTGGATCACGCGGCGCACGTCGAGGCCTGCCGTCTCGGCGAAGTCGAGGCCCTCGGCCAGCGCCTGGCACAGGCCCACGACGCAGATCTGGTTGGTCATCTTGGTGATCTGACCGGCACCCGAAGGGCCCATCAGCACAATGCGCGCTCCGTACGCGGCGATCACCGGCTCGGCTGCGGCGAAGGCATCGTCGTCGCCACCCACCATCACCGTGAGCGTGCCGTTGCGCGCACCGTCCACACCACCGGAGACCGGCGCATCGAGGAAGTGAGCGCCCGCGGCTGCCACCTCGGCAGCAACCACACGCGAGCCCTCGGCTGACGTGGTGGAGTGATCCACCCACACCACGCCTGCACCGATAAGAGGAACAATGGCATCGGCGACGTCACGGAGTTGAGGGTCGGCGGGCAACGAGGTGACGATGATCGAACAACCATCGACTGCCGACGCAGCATTGGCCGCCGCCGAACCGCCGTGCTCGGATGCCCAGCGGTCGGCCACACCGGGCGCCGCATCGCACACGACCACGTCGTGGCCCACGCGAGCGAGGTGCGCCGCCATGTGCCAGCCCATGCGGCCGATGCCGATGACGGCCACCTTCTGAGGCGTAGTGGTGAGTTCGTCGCTCATGCCGGCACTCCCGGCTTGCCACGGTCGGCCAGCGTGAAGCCTCCGGCCAGGCGAGCATGCACGCGTCCGCCTGCAGCCATGGCCAGGATCACCACCATCTCGTCGGGCTTGGGCCCATCGGGCACACCCACCTCGATTGCGTCGTAGTGGCTGCCCACGTAGCTCCATTCCAAATGGGTGATGGGCACATCCAGACGAGCGCCCATACCGGCGACCTTCTTGGTGGACGGCACGATGGACGTGCCCTTACCGAGGGCCGCCCGCATGCCAGCGCCACCCGGAATGTGCCACATGGCGCCGTGCTCGATTTCGCCGGCCGACCCCACGATGATGCCCTTGCCGTAGCCATCGATGATCGACGCGTCGCCACCGAGATGACCAATGAGAATGTTGCCGAGTCGCTCGCCGAGCGCCTTGAACTCGTCGAAGGCCGGCGAGAGATCTTCTACGTACGTACCCACGTAAGGGTTCGTCACCACTGCGGCAACGGCACCCTTCAGGACCGGCCGCTCAGGCGCCGGGCCGAGGTCGTGGTGGATCTCCTCCACCACCGAGACGATCTTGCGGACGTTGAACAGCATGGGCTCTCCCGAAACTCGCGGCGACGAGCAACCGAGGCTAGTTGCCCTCCGCTCAGAGCGCGCGGTGGAACAGTGCCGTGGTGCGATCCCACGCTGCTGCCGCCGCGGCAGCGTCGTAGACGTCGGGCCGCGCGTCGTTGAAGAAGGCGTGGTGGGTGCCGGCGTGGACGTGCATGGTGGCGTCCTTGCCCAGATCCCGCAGCTGCGCTTCGAGCGCACGCGTGGCTTCGGGGTTGGCGAAATCGTCGTGTTCGGCGTACTCGCCCACTACTGCGGCGGTGATGGCCGACAGATCGGGCTGGGCGCTGGCCCACGGGATGACGCCGTAGTAGGGCGCGCATGCGGCCACGGCATCGGGCCTGCGGGCCGCCACCACGAGGGCCAGACCGCCGCCCATGCAGTAGCCCACCACACCGACCTTCGAAGCACCGGTGCGTTCCAGCAACAGATCGACGGCGCCGCTCATGTCCTTGCCGGCCTGTTCGATGTTCAGCGCCATCATCAACTTGCCGGCACCATCGGGCTCGGTGCTGGACTCGCCGTGGTAGAGGTCGGGGGCCAGCGCGGTGAAACCGGCGTCGGCCAGACGGTCCACCACATCCTTGATGTGCGGTACGAGACCCCACCATTCCTGGATCACCAGCACACCGGGGCCCGACCCGGCGATGTAGCCGTCGCAGGTATGACCATTGCTCTTGAACGTGACCGTCTCTCCCATGTCGCGAACCGTAGCAAGCGACGTTCGACGAGATTTTGTACGGATACAAAGTGCAGTCTGTACGCCACCCCCTGTGACAACTACGCTGTGCGCCATGACCGTGCTCGACACTCATCCCGCCGACGCTTTCGCGAACGACCGCGCCCACGTGTTCCACTCCTGGAGCGCACAGGGGGCCATCAGCCCGCTGGTTGTCACCCGCGCCGAAGGCAGCTACTTCTGGACCGAGGACGGCACCCGCTTCCTCGACTTCTCGGCGCAGCTGATGAACATGAACATCGGCCACCAGCACCCCAAGCTCGTCGCCGCCATCCAGGAACAGGCCGGCCGCCTGTGCACCATCGCCCCGTTCCACGGCAACGATGCCCGCAGCGAGGCAGCACGCCTCATCAGCGAGGTCGCTGGTGGCGACCTGAACATGGTGTTCTTCACCAATGGCGGCGCCGAGGCCACCGAGAACGCTGTGCGCATGGCTCGCCTGCACACCGGTCGCCACAAGGTGCTGAACCACTACCGCAGCTACCACGGTGCCACCAACGGCGCCATCACGCTCACCGGCGACCCCCGCCGCTGGCCCAGCGAGCCCGGTATGCCCGGCGTGGTGAAGTTCTGGGGCCCGTACCCCTACCGCTCGGCATTCCACAGCGAGAACGAGGCCCAGGAGTGCGAGCGTGCGCTGCAGCACCTCGACGATGTGCTGATGGTGGAGGGCGCCCAGCACGTGGCCGCCATCATCATCGAGTCCGTGGTCGGCACCAACGGCATCCTCGTACCGCCGGACGGTTACCTGCAGGGCATTCGCGAGCGCTGCGACCGCCACGGCATCATGATGATCTGCGACGAAGTGATGGCTGGCTTCGGCCGCTGCGGCGAGTGGTTCGCCTTCCAGAAGTGGGGCGTCCAGCCCGACCTGGTGTGCTTCGCCAAGGGCGTCAACTCGGGCTACGTACCCCTCGGCGGCGTGGTCATCAGCGACAAGGTGTCGGCCACCTTCCGCGATCGCGTGTACCCCGGTGGCCTCACGTACTCAGGCCACCCGCTCGCCTGTGCCTCGGCGGTGGCCAGCATCAACATCTTCAAGGAAGAGGGCATCATCGAGCACGCTCGCTCGCTGGGCGCCGACGTCATCGCTCCCGGCCTCGAGAAGCTGAAGGCCAATCACCCGTCAGTGGGCGATGTGCGTGGCATGGGCGTGTTCTGGGCCATCGAACTGGTGAAGAACCGCGAGACCCGCGAGCAGATGGTGCCGTACAACGCCACCGGCCCCGACGCGAAGCCGATGCAGGAACTCCTTGCGGCATGCAAGAGCAAGGGCCTGTGGCCGTTCACGCACTTCAACCGCCTGCACGTCACCCCGCCCTGCACCACCACCTCGGATCAGATCGAGGAAGGTCTCGCCATCATCGACGAGGCACTCACGATCACCGATCAGTACTACGTGGGCTGAGCCGGGGGAAACCCTCGCGCGCCCTTCTGGCACGCTTCGCCAATGGGCACCTTCACTCACCTCGAGCATCGCTTTCAGAGCCGAATCGACCTGTTGTTCGCCAACGGCTGGCAACCGGCAGATATTGCGCACCTCGTGCGCCGTAATGGCACCCAGCGCAGCACACGCCTGGTGCTGGGCTACGTGTCGCAGCTGTCGCGTCGCGACGACGCCCCGAACCGGGCGCCGCAGGAATGGCTGGCGCAACTGCAGGAGCTCGGCGTGTACCAGCCCGCAACCGGCGGTCGGCCAGCATCCATCGCGGGTGGGCATGGCGAAATCATCGACCGTTGGGTGCGCGCCGAGCAGCTCGACCACGACGATGCCCGCATCATCGTCATCGAGACACTCGCTGTCCTGGAGAAGGCGCCGCGTCTCAGCGAGCTGATCGTTCCGCCGGCGCGATGGGGCAACAGCAACAAGGGTCAGGTGCGGCGACCCACACCCAACGCCGAGGTCGATGGCAAGGCGTTGAAGCTCATCCGGGCGCTGCTGGCCAAGGCCGAAGGCACGAACTTCGAGGCCGAGGCGGAAGCGTTCACCGCCAAGGCGCAAGAGTTGATGACCCGTCACTCCATCGACATGGCCATGCTCGCCGCGCAGGCAGCGGGCGGGTCGGCTCAGTACGGCATCGAGTCGAGGCGAGTACACATCGACAATCCCTACGCCGACGAGAAGGCCACCTTCCTCGCGGCGATCGCTGCAGTGAACGGCGCCAAGTGCGTTTGGCATCCGGCGGCAGGGTTCTCCACCCTCATGGGCTTTGCCGTGGATCTGCAGCTCACCGATGTGCTGTTCACATCGCTCCTCGTTCAGGCAACGCATTCCTCTGCCGCCGCCACGGCCCACGACAAACAGTTGCGTACGCCATCGTTCCGACGGGCGTTCCTCGTGTCGTTCGCCGATCGCATCGCCGAACGCCTCGAAGCCGCCAGCCGGCATGTGGCCACCGAGGCCGAGCACGACTACGGCTCGGCCATGCTGCCCGTATTGGCGCAGCGCGATGCCGCCGTCGAGCAGGCCTATGCCGAGGCCTTCCCCAACGCCGTCACGATGAAGGCCAAGAGCTACAACGCGCACGGATGGCACGCCGGTAGAGCAGCCGCCGACCGCGCCGACATCGGAGCCGGTGCCGCCCTCGAACGCGGCTGACCCCCAGCGGCACGCGCGTCAGCCGACGTGCCAGGTGCCGTTGCTGCGCAGCAGGTCGCCCAGGTCGCCGGGGCCCTTCTTCTCGCTGGCCTGGGCGAGTTGTGCTGCGACCATCGCGCCATAGTCGCCACGCTCCACATCCCTGAACACACCAAACGGCGTGGCCGAGTGGTCGTCATGGCTCAGGCGTGCCAACGCGAACGCCAAACCCGGATCCTCGCGGTGGGCGTCGTGCACGAGCAGTGCGCCCTCCCCCACATCGGCCACCTCCACGATCCGCAACTGGCCATCTGCGCCCATCACCACACCCTTGTGCCCGTCGATGCCGAAGCGAATCGGCTGGCCATGCTGCAGATCGATCATCATCTCCTGTCGTGCATGGCGGCTGGTGACATCGTCGAATGCACTGTCGTTGAACACGTTGCAGTTCTGAAAGATCTCCACGAACGACGCCCCCTTGTGGGCGTGGGCCTGCCGGAAGACCTCCATCATGTGCTTGCGATCGAGGTCGTGGGTACGAGCAACGAACGACGCCTCGGCACCCAACGCGACGCTGAGCGGGTTGAACGGATGGTCAATGGAACCCATGGGCGTGCTCTTGGTGACCTTGCCCTCCTCGCTGGTGGGCGAGTACTGACCTTTGGTGAGACCGTAGATCCGGTTGTTGAACAGCAGGATGTGCAAGTTCACGTTGCGACGCAGGGCATGGATGAGGTGATTACCACCGATGGACAGCGCATCACCGTCGCCCGTAATCACCCACACATCGAGGTCGGGCCGAGCAACCGCCACACCGGTAGCGATGGCCGGAGCGCGACCGTGGATGCTGTGCATGCCATAGGTGTTCATGTAGTACGGGAACCGACTAGAGCAGCCAATACCGCTGATGAACACGGTGTTCTCCGGTGCCACGCCCAGCTCCGGCATGAGTTGCTGCACGGCCTGCATGATGCCGTAATCGCCACAGCCGGGGCACCAGCGCACTTCCTGGTCGCTCATCCAGTCCTTCTTGGTGGTGAGCGGAACGATCGTGTCGGTCACGACAGTGCCTCCTGAATCGCGTTCTCGAGTTCGGCAGACGTGAAGGGCAGGCCCTGCACCTTCGTGACGGATTGGGCATCGACGAGATAGTCGGCACGAACGATGCGACACAACTGCCCCAAGTTCAGTTCGGGCACGAGCACCTTCTTGAAACCATGCAGCAACTCGCCGAGGTTCGGCGGCAGTGGGTTGAGGTGGGTGAGGTGGATCCACGCAACCTTCGTGCCAGCACGGCGCGTACGTTGCATCGCGGCGTCGATGGCGGCCCAGGTGGAACCCCAGCCCAGCAGCACCACATCGGCATCGGCATCGCCCACCACGGCAGCAGGCGGAATGTCGGCGGCGATACCGGCCACCTTTGCCGCACGGAGATGCACCATCGTGGTGTGGTTCGATGGCGAGTAGCTGATGTTGCCGGTGCCGTCCTCCTTCTCGATCCCACCAACACGGTGCATCAGCCCCGGCGTGCCAGGGACGGCCCACGGCCGGGCCAGTGTCTCGGGGTCGCGGGCGTATGGCCAGTACTCCTCGGTGCCGTCGTCAGCCACGTGGTTCTTCGCGGTCTGGAAGCTTACCGAGATGTCGGGCAACTGGTCGGGATCGGGCAGCCGCCATGGCTCGCTGCCATTGGCGAGATAGCCGTCGCTGAGCAGGATCACCGGCGTTCGGTACTTCAACGCAATGCGGGCGGCCTCGATCGCGGCATCGAAACAATTCGATGGGCTGTAGGCAGCCACGATCGGCAGCGGAGCTTCACCATGGCGGCCGAACATCGCGATGTTCAGGTCGGCGGCCTCGGTCTTGGTGGGGAGGCCAGTGGATGGTCCGCCGCGCTGGATGTCGACGACGACGAGCGGCAACTCCAGCGACACGGCAAGGCTGACGGTCTCGCTCTTCAGTGCGAGACCAGGCCCACTGGTGGTGGTGACGCCGAGATGGCCGGCGAACGCCGACCCCAGCGCCATGCCCGCGGCAGCGATCTCGTCCTCGGCCTGGACCGTGCGAACACCGAAGTGCTTGTGCTTGGACAGCTCGTGGAGGATGTCGCTGGCAGGCGTGATGGGATAACTCCCGAGGAACACCGGCAGCTTGGCAAGCTGACCGGCAGCCACCAGGCCCCACGCCAACGCAACGTTGCCGGTGATGTTCGTGTACTCGCCCGGGGGTAACGCCGCTGGCTTCACCTGAAACGGGTGGTCGAAAAGCTCGGTGGTTTCCCCGAACGCGAAGCCGGCCTTGAACGCAGCCAGGTTGCTCTCCTTCACCAGGTCCTTGAACCGGCCCTCGATCCATTCCAGCGTCGGTTCGACAGGTCGCGAGTAGAGCCAACTCACCAATCCCAGAGCGAAGAAGTTCTTCGAACGTTCGGCATCACGCGGCTTCACGCCCAGCGGCTCGGCGGCCGCCTGGGTGAGGGCGGTCATCGGAATCTCCACCACCCGATACTGCGACAAGAAGTCGTCATGCAGCGGGTTGTGGTCGTAGCCGGCCTTCTCCAGATCGCGCTGATCGAAGGCATCGGTGTTGATGATCAGCAGACCGTTCTGCTCGAGACGATGCAGGTCGGCCTTCAGCGCCGCGGGGTTCATCACCACCAACACGTTCGGCGCGTCGCCAGGGGTGGTGATGTCGTGGTCCGAGATGTGGACCTGAAAGCTCGACACGCCGTTCACCGTGCCCGCTGGGGCGCGGATCTCGGCCGGGTAATCGGGGAAGGTCGACAGGTCGTTCCCGAACAGCGCGCTCACCGAGGTGAATCGATCACCGGTGAGCTGCATCCCGTCGCCGGAGTCGCCCGCGAACCTGACGACGACATGCGAGAGTTGCTCGGCACGCCGCGTCTGTCGTTCCTCGGTGTCCGTCATTGGCCACCTCCACAGCAGGGGCCCGCTGATGCGCTGGCCACTCGGAGCGGACCATATACCGGCGCTTCGCCTGAAATGATTCGATGGGACCTATGGCGCCCACAAAGTGACGAAGGTCCCACAGCGGCAGCGATGCTCCGCTGTGCCATGGAACAACGGCCGGTTCAATGCCGCCCCGAACCCACGGTTCAGGACATTCAGGTCACGCCGGTAACACAAGATTGCCGGCAGACCCGGCGTGGGAGGACTACACAGGGAAGGACTTCTTCAGCCACGACGCGAAGATCGCCGCCGATGACCGGCTGGAAGCTGGAATACACGAGGCCTGCGACGCGAGCTGCGACTGGGCCGCCGCGATCTACGGCTGGGCTGTCAGGAACTTCGGCACATGAGAGGGCGACGAAAACTCGTCACATGGGTACCTCGTATAATCGTGTCTGCGCTGTTGGCCGTCCTCGCGTCGGTCGCCGTCTTCGGCCTCGCGCTTGTGCTCCTCTACTTGACCGACGGACTCAGCGAACAGTCACCCGTCGGCGCGGTGATCGCTGGTCTCGTGACTTTCCCCATCTCGCTTGTGGTGATCACCATCGTCGCGAGTCGGCGGGCTGAGCAACGGCGCCTTGGACTCCTTCGCGGTGCGGCCGAGCGGCGGCGATCGTGAGGATGCCGGTGGCGAGAGACGCCAGGACGGCGTTCACCTACCTCAACAACCGCTACTACGACCCTGCGTTGGGTGTGTTCTTGAGTGTTGATCCGCTGGTGTCGAAGACGGGTGATCCGTACCTCTACGCCAACGGCAACCCGACGACGTTGAGCGATCCGGCTGGGCTGTGCGCCGCGCGCGCCGATCACGTCGTCGAGACGGCACGCCGCCGCGCCGAAGCCCATGGCCGACTCTCAACACCTCTGCTGCTCGCTCTCGACGAGGCAGCAAACGGGCGCTTCGGATCTGAGGGTGGGATGAGGGTGCTGGTGTAGGTCCCCAGGCGCGGTACAGGGGCACTGTGAATGCAAGAGACCAAGTCCAACGACGTCGATGGCAGCTCTTCTTGAGCGTCGTTCTCACGTCCGTCAGCATTGCAGGACCAGGTTCACGGATATTTGCCGAAGACACTACGTGGCCCCCGTCGATCAACGGCAACGCAGAGAATACGTCCGACAACCTCATCGACTTCCCGATCGTTTTTCCCGTTGCCGGACCCGTGAACGGCACGGCCGGGGGCACTACAGCTGCGGATGGTTTCTGTTACAACGGACAGCCTCGCGACTAATCCACATCTCATTGTATCTCGGAGCCGGACGCCCACAAGGGCCAAGACTTCTCCACGATCACGCCAACATCCCTCAATGGGACGTTCTCGTATCTGTACACGAGCCAGCAACTCGTGCCGCTTCTTTCCCCCACGAATGGCTTGGTGACACAGTCTCGCTGTAGCTCGGTTGGATGGATCTTCGAGGTGAGGGGCGGATACAACATCGAGTTCGGCCTCTGGCACATGTACGCTTCCCCTCTCTACGCGAACGGGTCTAGCATCCTCGCCGGGCGCAGGGTCGGCTACGTCGGTGGTTCGGGCGGCGGAGGTGGTTGTACTGAAGTTATGTACCCCACTCCGCACCTACACTTTGAAATGCAGCTACCACCGGGCGGCCCGGACGTCAGTCCAAACCCATCCAACGTTGATCCCTGGATCAGTGTCCGGACAGCATACGCCCGACCTGGTTTGTGGCCTTCCGGCACCGTGGATACTCTCATGCGTGATCTTTGGATCTGGTTCGCTACCGCCAACGGGATCAGCAATGTCGGCTATCCCAGCGCGAACGAATCAATCGGATCGAACGTTCGTTGGGAAGTTGCCGGCAGCAATCTCAACAACATTGCTGCGGTGCAGTATCTTGCCAACGGAACCTCGGTGTGGGATGTTACCGATGCGCGTTCAGGCGCGCTCGTGCACCTCAACAACGGAGCGAATGCATACTGGGTGCGAGACGGGTTCTTCGGCAAGTGGCTGGCACTTGGGCGAGAAGATAGTTTTCTCGGATTCCCTGTAGGCAACGACGATGGTGTGAGACAGAGCTTTCAGGGAGGATGCGTGAAGAAGGTCCGTGGTGTCACCTACGCAGCTGCATACGGGAGTTGGCCATGCGTTTGAGAAGCAAACTCTTTGGGTACGTCATCATCTGCACGCTGGCGGTGTCGTGCGGCGACTCCTCGTCTCCCAGCGTTGCGGGAGGAAGTGATGCCATTTCCGAGACAACTACGCCCCCTCTCGCCGTTGCCGTGACAGAGCCGATGTCAACAAGTACAACGGTTGGGAGTCCCGTTGCATCCGTTTCGGCGCTGGGCGTCGCGGCGGAACGGTCACTCTCAGAAGGTAAGCAGACCTCTGGCCTGCTGCCTGGCGCGCTGCCCTACGGCGACTACGCCGACACGGGTGCGGCCCGCTTCTCGGATGACTCGTGGGCGTGGACAGCTGGCTGGAGTTGGATCGGCGGCAATCGAGGTACCCTGCCCACCGGTGAGGAAGCGGGCTACGACTGGTCGCTGAACTTCTCCAGCGTGCCGGCAGATACTTCTTTTGAGATTCCGAAGAATGCCGTCAAGTTGTTCTCGCGGGGGGAGCTTGAGTACTTCGCCCTCAACAGCAGCTGCGAGTTCGGCGAGGGTCTTGCAACCTCAACCACGATTTGGGTGAGCAGGGCGGGGCAGGTTGTTGCACTCGGTACTGTGAGTGAGACAGTTGCGCGATGTGACTGGCCTGCTCGCACGATGTCGCCAGAGGAACTCGTCGACCTACTGCTCGCCACCGTCGACTGTACGTTTGGCGACGGAATGACACCTCGCTGTGCTGATCTTCCAGCTGTCTCCGACGACGAGAGGTCGCTCGCAGTCAAGTCCCTAGAGATTCCAGGTCTGTAGCTGCTGAGGCGAGTGGCGCCACACACACGATCGACCTCGACTGCTTCGAATGGTGGTCTTCGGGGCCACCACTCATTCGGTGTATGGCCCGTGTCTCAACTGACCGCCCCTGGCCGAGCCGCCGATGTAAGCGAGTTCGGCGGCTCAATCGATTTCCAAGTGGAGTTCGCCAAGAACCGTCTAGATCGAAAGGTCCACAGCGATGAGAAATAGAATCGGCGACGACGTCCCGCGGAACACCAGCAGCCTTTCTGGCCCAAGTTCGGCACCCGTGGATGTGGCGGTGTTCCCGGACCGCGCCGACCTCGTCCCTCGGTGGAGATGGAGGCCGCTCGTATTCGCGGCAGCAGCGTTCGTCGCGCTGACATTCGCTGGCATCTGGGTTCTTCAGGCCAACTCCGCCCCTGGCACGAACGCAACCTGGGCC
>CAIXIJ010000125.1 GCA_903919455.1 uncultured Acidimicrobiaceae bacterium
AGCCAGGAATGGCTCTGCCGCAGCCGTCTCGCGTCGTTTCCCAGCGCGCCACCTGGCACGCCGAAACCTCACATCGACACGCGTCGCCGCAGGTAGAGTGCTACTCGATCCGCATGCCGGAGATCGCACGGGCGATCACCAACTGCTGGATCTCGCTGGTGCCCTCGAAGATCGTGTGGATCTTGGCATCGCGGTGCCAACGCTCCACCGGGTACTCACGGGTGTAGCCGTAGCCACCGAGAATCTGGATGGCGTCTTCGGTGACACGCACGGCCACTTCGCTGGCCTTGTACTTGCTCATCGAACCTTCGCCGTTCTTGAAGCCACCGTTGCGGGCCAGCCATGCGGCACGCCAGATGAGCAGACGGGACGCATCGATCTCGGTGGCCATGTTGGCCAGCTTGAACGCGATGGCCTGGTGCTGGATGATCGGCTTGCCGAACGCCTTGCGCTCCTTGGCGTACTCCAGCGCGTACTCGTACGCGGCGCGGGCAATGCCCAACGCCTGGGCACCCACACTGGGGCGGGTGGCCTCGAAGGTTGCCATGGCCGGCTGCTTCTCGCCGCTGCTGCCGCGCTCGCGGGCACGGGCCAGCTTGGCGTCGAGCTTCTCCTTGCCACCGAGCAGGCAGCTCCCGGGGATGCGTACGTCGTCGAGCACCACTTCGGCAGTGTGCGACGCCTTGATGCCGTGCTTCAGATACTTCTGGCCCTGGCTGAGGCCCTTGGTGCCGGGCGGCACGATGAAGCTGGCCTGACCGCGGCCCTTCAGCTCGGGGTCCACCGCCGCAACCACCACGTGCACATCGGCGATGCCACCGTTGGTGATCCAGGCCTTGGTGCCGTTGAGCACCCACTCGTCGTTGGCTTCGTCGTACACCGCACGGGTGCGCAGGCTGCTCACATCGGAGCCGGCGTCGGGCTCGCTCACGCAGAAGGCGCCGAGCTTGATGTCCTTGGCGTCGCCGTAGCACTGCGGCACCCACTCCATCACCTGCTCGGGCGTGCCGTTACCGGAGATACCGGCGGCGGCGAGCGCCGAACCCATGATGGCCATGCCGATGCCGGCGTCGCCCCAGAACAGTTCCTCGATGCACACGGGCAGCGTGAGACCGGTGGGGTCGCTGAATGTGTTCATCAGGAACTCCCAGCCGTACAGGCCGATCTCGGCAGCCTGCTGCACGATCGGGTACGGGAACTCCTCACGCTCGTCCCACTCGTGACCGGCGGGACGGATGACGTTCTCGGCGAAGTCGTGCACCCATTTCTGGATCTGCAGTTGGTCGTCGTTGAGGGAGAAGTCGGCCATGGCGATGGGTACCTCGGGGTGTTGGTGGACGTGAGAAGTTACTGGCGGGTAACACTAGCGAAACCCCCGTCCCGTTCGTCAACCCCCACAGGTGACAAAGTGAACGCACAGTCGATCAGGGGGATCACATGAAGCGGATGATCAGCGTTGCGTTCAGCGCAGCGATGTTGCTGGCAGCGTGCAGCGACAGCAGCGCCAAGCCGGCCGACACGAAGGCACCCGACACCACCGCCGCTGCGGTGGACACCACCACTCCCCCGGCTCCGGAGACCACCGCAGGCGCACCCACGCCCACGCCTGCCGACGCTGCCACCGCGGCAGCCGTGAAGGCCGCCGTCGATGGCGCACCGAAGGGCTGCGACCCGCTCGACACTGCCCGCTGTCTGCTGCCCTTCCCCAGCAATGCGTTCACCATCGCCGACGACAAGAGCGACACCAGCCTGCGCGTGAGCTTCCCCGCTGATGGCATGCCGAAGAACGTCGACGGCCTGGCCATCGACCCCACCGAGTGGAACCGCAACGACGGCTTCAGCCCCAACACGCCCATCCTCACCTACGTCGCTGGCCTCGATGCCGACAAGTCGAACCTGCCGAAGTGGACCGACATCGGCGCCTCGCTGGCCGACGACGCGCCCATCGTGCTGCTCGACACCACCGACAGCACCCGCATTCCGCTGTGGGCAGAAATCGACGCGCACGCGGCGGCCGACACCGACCGACTGCTCACCATCCGCCCCGCCATCGCGCTGCCGGAGGGTCACACGTTCGTTGTGGCGCTCCGCGGCATGAAGGACGCCAGCGGCGCCAACATCGTGCCGGGCGACGTGTTCCGCGCTTACCGCGATGGCCTCACCACCGACGTGCAATCGGTGGAGGCACGCCGCAACGAGATGGAACTCACCTTCACCGCACTCGCCGGGGCAGGCGTGGCCCGAGCCGACCTGCAACTTGCCTGGAGCTTCACCGTTGCCAGCTCGCGCAACATCAGCGAGCGCATGCTGAGCATCCGCGACACCGCGCTCACCGCGCTCGGCGAGAAGGCGCCCGCCTACACCGTCACCACCGTCACCCCGAACAGCGACGACAAGGTGGCGCTGCAGATCGACGGCACCTTCACCGTGCCCAACTACCTCGACAACGACGGCAGCCCCGGCGGCAAGTTCCACTACGACAGCACCGACGCCGACGCGCTGCCCACCGTGAACCCCGAGCACCCCACGCTGGAAGCCCCGTTCGTGTGCAACATCAGCGTGGCCACGATGGCCGGCACCGAGCCTGCTCACCTCGTGGAGTACGGCCACGGCCTTCTGGGCGATCACCACGAGATCGACGCCGGCAACGTGCGCGACATGTCGAACGAACACAACGTGGTGCACTGCGCCACCAAGTGGGCGGGTATGGCGGAAGACGACATCGGCAACGCCGCACTCACGCTGGCCTCCATGGGCAACTTCCCCACCATGGCCGACCGCCTGCAGCAAGGCGTGTTGAACCAGATCTTCCTCGGTCGATTGATGACCCGCGACGGCGGACTCGCCGACGACAAGAACTTCCAGCGAGCCGACGGCACCGCCATCGTGGATCGCACCCACCTCGATTACGACGGCAACAGCCAGGGCGGCATCATGGGCCTGATGCTGGCCGCCGTGTCGCCCGACATCGAGCGCGCCGTGCTGGGCGTGCCCGGCATGAACTACTCACTGCTGCTGCCTCGCTCGGTGGACTTCGACACCTACGAAGCAGTGATGACACCGGCCTACCCCAACGACATGGACCGCGTCCTCATCTTCGCCTTCACCCAGATGCTGTGGGATCGCGGCGAAGGCGGCGGCTACGTACAGCACGTCACCGCCAACCCGTACGAGGGCACCGACGCGAAGACCCTGCTGCTCGATGTGGCGTTCGGCGACCAACAGGTCACT
>CAIXIJ010000126.1 GCA_903919455.1 uncultured Acidimicrobiaceae bacterium
GAGCGCAAGGCGTTCGGCAAGCCGATCATCCAGCACCAGGCCATCGCGTTCAAGCTGGCCAACATGGCCACCGAGATCGATGCGTCCCGTCTGCTCATCTGGCGTGCCGCATGGCTGGCTCGCAACGGCGGTTTCAAGAACGGCGAAGGTTCGATGAGCAAGTACAAGGCCAGCGAAGTGGCCGTGCGTGTCACCGAAGACGCCATCCAGATCCTCGGCGGCTACGGCTACACCCGCGAGTACCCGGTGGAGCGCTGGCACCGCGATGCGAAGATCCACACGATCTTCGAAGGGACAAGTGAGATCCAGCAGTTGGTGATCGCCCGTGCGATCTCCGGTATGCGGATCGAGTAGCACTCTACCTGCGGCGACGCGTGTCGATGTGAGGTTTCGGCGTGCCAGGTGGCGCGCTGGGAAACGACGCGAGACGGCTGCGGCAGAGCCATTCCTGGCTCCATTTCTGGCTGCACTTGATTGCACGACTCCGATGTCGCTCTGTCGGCAGACCGCAGACCCTGACGATGGCGGTCGAAGATGGACCCCCGGCGATCTGGCTACCGTTTGGCCATGGCCGAAGCAGCGGAAGACGCGCATGAGGAGATGGGAACCGTCACGATTCACCGCATTTTGGGCGTGCGAGACGACTATCTATCTTCTCGCCCTTCCGGGGTCGATGACATCGTGCATCGTTACGAAGACTCTCCGATGCCAGGCGTCACGACGGTGGTCACTCTTGGCGGTCCACCAACGGAGTTCATTTCGGCCTGGCGGCAATCGTGGGCGTGGATCGTCAACTCGTTGGGAGGAGTGGCGCACTGCAAGGACACTGCGGACCCGTGGGCCTGCCGCGACGACGTCTGTGATCGGACGGCCGAGAGTGCCGAGCTGCCTGAGGGTCTCCGCGCGCAATGCGGGCTGTGGGTGGGCTGAGCACCACCGTGGGGTTCGCCGGATCTCCGGCCGCGAAGAGCCCGGCAAGGGCGACTCCCTCCGCAAGGAGGCCTACGAGTTGCTCGCCGCAATGCTGCGTAGTCGCACCGCCCCCAACCGCGCCTCACGCAGGCGGCCGGCGATGGTGGCGAGCCGCTCGGTCTCGCGATGCTCGGCGCCGAACGACTTGACGACGGCGACGCCGTCGAAGCTCTCGTGCACCGCCGAACTGAGCTTCCCCAGTTCGTCCTGGGCGGTGTTGTCGAAGCGATCGACTCGTCGCTGATAGCCGATGTTCACCGCGATCAACACGGGGAACACGCACACCGCAGCAGCGCCGAGCAGAGGGTCGGTGACGAGCAGCCACACTGACGACAGCACGACGAGGACGACGGTGCCCGAGGCGAAGGGCAGCGGAGAGAGGATGGCTGTCGCGGCCTCTGCGTCGACCCCGGTGCGGGTGATGAGGTCGCCGGTCGTCTGTCGGCGGTGCCACGGCGCCGGCTGCTCGACGAGACGATCGACGACCTGCCCGCTGAGTCGTTCGGTGACGCGCTACGTGGTGCGTCCGGCCCACGTACGGCGTACGACCACTCCCGCGGCTCGTACCACACCGAGCAGGATGAGGGTGCCCAACACGGCTGCGACAGTGCCGGCGTCGACCGAGCCCTGCTCGAAACGAGGGTTGATGACGTCGTCGATCATCCAGCGCACCACCACGGCAGACCCGACGGTGCACGCGGCGAACACCGACGCGCCGCCGACCGCGATGAAGAACGTGCGTTTCTGGTGCCGGAGCAGACCCTTCAGCAGGTACACCGCCTGCGCGAACCGTCCCTCGGGAAGAGGGATCACGGCTTCGGTCATCACGGGCGTCCTGTCTATCAGCGCGATGACACGTTGGTGCCGTGGAATTCCGCAGGCGGTCCCGGTCAGGTTTGGTACAGCTGGCGCGCGCTCGGAGTTCCGCTGCCGACAGCGTTGGTCGCCACGACATCGACGTAGTACTCCACGAAGATCGGCATCGGGGCATCGCTGTAGCAGCTCGTCGTCGCGGTCGAGCACGAGAGGAGCACGTTGCCGCCGGTCAGGGCGCTCCACCAGCGCACCGTGTACGACGTGATGGCCGATCCACCGTTGGCGGGCGCCGACCAAACGGCGTTCGCATGGGTCGTGAAGAATCCGGTGAAGAAGTTGAAGACGAGCTCGCTACTGAGCCCGACGCTGGTCGGCGCGCCAGGCACGGTGGCCGGGATCCCGACCGACACCGCTACCGACGCAGTGCCGGCTCCCTTCGCGTTCACGGCCCGGAGGCGAACGGAGTACGTCGTCCCGGCGGCGAGGCCTCTGATGGTGACCGGGCTGGCCGCGTCGGCAGGCGACAGCGCCTTCCACGCCCCGTTGTTCAGCGAGTAGAAGTGGTTCGTCAGGTTCGACCCGCCATCGGATCCTGGCCAGAAGCTGATGGTCGCTGCCCCGCCGACGCTCGTCGCCACCAGTGCGGTCGGCGCTGCAGGGACGACGACCGTCGCGCTGGGCCGCACCGACGCCGCCACCGATGGCGCACCAGCACCCTTGACGTTCACGGCGCGGATCCTGACGGTGGAGAGGACGCCGTTCACCAGGCCGGGGATGCGGATGGGGCTGACGTTGTCGGCCGGCGAGAGCGACTTCCAGATGCCGTTGTTCACGGAGTACTGATAGTTGGTGATCCTCGCGCCACCGTTGGAACCGGCCTTGAAGAGGATGCTCGCCGCACCGTTGCGCGGCGAGGCAATCAGCCTGGTGGGCGCCGAGGGCACCACGGCGGAGGGCCGGACGGACACGGATGCCGAGGCAGTTCCGGCACCGGCGGCGTTCACGGCGCGGAGCCGAACGCCGTACAGCGTTCCGTTGACCAAGCCCCTGATGACCAGCGGGCTGGCGTTGTCGGCCGGCGACAGCGCCGTCCACACACCGCCATTCACCGAGTACAGGTAGTTCGTCACCGCCGCGCCGCCGTTTGAGCCCGGCAGGAACGACAACGTTGCCGTGCCGATCCCGGCTTTGGCCACGACGCTTCTGGGTGCAGCGGGCACGCCGACGGGTTTCACCTGGGCAGTGGCCGATGACGCGCTGGTTCCGGCGGCGTTGACCGCGCGCAGCTGGACGCTGTACGTCGTGCCGTTCACCAGACCCGGCACGGTGACCGGGCTGGTGGGATCAGCCGGCGACAGCGCCGTCCACGTGGTCCCGCCGTTCACTGTGTACTGGTGGTTGGTGATCGCAGCGCCGCCGTTTCCACCCGCTGTGAAGGCGATCGAGGCGGTGCCACTTCCTGCTGTGGTCACCAGCCCCGTCGGTGCGGAAGGGACACCGCGAGGATTGGTGGCCACTGCCGCCGAAGCCGCTCCGGCGCCGGCCGCGTTCACGGCCCGGAGTTGCACGTTGTACGAGGTGCCGTTGGCGAGCCCTGTGATGGTGACCGGGCTCGCTCCGTCGGCCGGCGAGAGCGACGTCCACGTGGCACCACCATTCAACGAGTACTGATGGTTGGTGATCGCGGCGCCACCGTCCGAGCCCGGCGAGAACGAGATCGTCGCCGATCCGCTCCCCGGTGTCGCAGCAAGGCCGGCCGGCGCTGCGGGCGTGGTCCTCGGGGTCACGGACACCGAGGCGGACACAGCCCCGGCCCCGATGCCGTTCACCGCGCGCAGACGAACTCCGTACGTCGTGCCATTGGCGAGCCCTGGGATGGTCACCGGGCTCAGCGTGTCGGCGGGCGAGAGCGAGGCGAACGCCCCACCGTTGAGCGAGTACTGGTAGTTGGTGATGGTCGACCCACCGTTCGACGCGGGCGTGAACCCGATCGACGCGCTGCCGTTTCCGGCCGTCGCGACGAGCCCGGTCGGTGCGCCCGGAACGGTCGGGGCGGCGACGACGGAGATCGCATGGTTGGTCAGCACAGGGCTGGGCAATGACAGCGCAGGGGCATTGCTCTGGTCCGACAACACCTGGATGGTCGCATTCGACATCGGCTGTGTGGCCGTGACAGGGAACCAGAAGTGGAGGCGTTCGTTGATCCCTGACGCCACCGTCGGAAACATCGCATACGAGCCCGACATGAACGGTGCTGCGCACTCGCCGGTCCCCGGGTTCCGGACATCCTGGTTGTTGAAGTTCGTGATCGCGCAGAACACGTCGTTCTGCAGCGTCGGGGCCACGAGCTGGAGCCCAGCGGGCATGAGGACGCGCATCCGGAAGCTGGCCGACCACGTGTTGTAGACCTCGGTCCACACGTGGACGTAGAACACGTCGCCCACTGAAGGCACCAGCAGCGGTGTCGCCGCCTTGCCCTGCCAGGTCATCGCCACGCTGTAGACACCGAACTGGAAGCCACCGCTGTCGACGTACTTGCTGAGCACGCTCTGCGAAACCACCGTCCACTGCGCCGGATCGAACAGGTTCTGAGGACTCGCGTGCGCCACCGGCGTCGACGCCGCACCGGGCACGAGCGGCACGAGCGTGGCCACCAATCCGAGCGCGATCGAACACGCTGCCTTGCTCCAACTCCGCCGCATCACGTGGCTCCTGTCCCGGTAGGCGTCGCTGCACCCCGTCCTGTGACCGCACCCTAGCCACGAGCGGCTGCTCGGCACCGGTCTCGAAGCCCGTGCCGGCCGCGTGGCCGCGCGCTGGTTTGGGTCGTAGCCCTGGGGGCGTGTTCCAAGCCAACCTCGCCATGCTCGTCCTGAGGATCGTTTTCGGCCTGTTCCTGGTCGCCCACGGCGCCAACAAGGTCTTCGGCGGCAACGGCTTGAAGGGCACCGCCGGCTGGTTCGGTTCGATCGGCATGAAGTGGCCGGGGTGGCAGGCCCGCCTGGCCGCCGCCACCGAGATCGGAGCGGGCCTGATGTTCGCCGGCGGGCTCCTCACCCCGCTCGCTGCCGCTGGGATGGTCGCGTTGATGATCGTCGCCATCTGGACGGTCCATTGGAAGGTCGGCTTCTTCGTCTTCCGCCCGAACCAGGGTTGGGAGTACTGCGCGTCCATCGCCGTCGTGGCGTTCGTCGTCGCGCTCGCCGGACCAGGCGAGTGGTCCCTCGACCATGCCTTCGGCATCCATTTCACGATCTTCGAAGGGACAAGTGAGATCCAGCAGTTGGTGATCGCCCGTGCGATCTCCGGTATGCGGATCGAGTAGCACTCTACCTGCGGCGATGCACTTGCAGCATGGCGATTGCGACCAGCACCTTCGGTGCCCGGGCCAGAGCAGATGTATGAACCTGGCTCCATTCCTGGGTTCATTCCTGGCTTCATTCGTGGCTCCACGAGTGTTCCGGCTTTGCCTCGGTGACCCCGTCGATTGGACTGGCCCACGAAGCCGGCGCGCCGGCCCGTGGACGCACGCGTGTCGCGGTGTTCGACAGGCCGGCTGCGGAGCCCGCTCCGTCGCGCACTGAGACACGTTTCGCCCTGTGGCTGAGATCCGGGCTGTTTGAACCGCC
>CAIXIJ010000127.1 GCA_903919455.1 uncultured Acidimicrobiaceae bacterium
AGCCGGGGTGCAGATCGACCTCATCACCCGAGGCATCTGCTGCCTACGCCCCGGCGTGCCCGGGCTCAGCGAGACCATCCGTGTGCGCAGCATCCTGGGCCGCTATCTCGAGCATTCGCGCATCATCCGCTTCGAGCACGGCGAGAACGACGAGCCACTGTTCCTCATCGGCAGCGCCGACTGGATGGGCCGCAACCTCGATCGCCGCATCGAAGTGATGGTGCCGGTCGTGCACCCCAAACACCGGGCCTGGATGGATCAGGTGTTGGAGTTCGACCTCGCCGACGACATCGTTCGCCAGGAGCTCGACGGTGATGGAACCTGGCACCGCCGGGGGCCTGCCGAGTTTGCGGTGGGTGACGCCCAGGAACGGTTGTACCGCTGGGTGAACGAACGCCAACGCGTCTGACCAGGTGCCTTTCTTTCCAGTCATCTGTTAGTCATCGTACGTTCATCAAAACGAGAGCGTCTCGTCACTCAAGTTGTTTACCTTCGCGCGCGTAGTTCCATCCATACTCAAGGAGAACGACGCATGCACACCATCACCCGTCGCCGAGCATTTATCGGCATCATGTCCCTCGCTCTGTTGGCCTCGGCTTGCGGCAGCGATAGCTCGTCGGCCACCACTACGGCCGGCGGCGCCACCGCAACCACCGCAGCTGACGGCAGCTCAGACCTTTCCGCAACGTTGAACGCATCCGGCGCGACGTTCCCCAAGACGTTCTACGAAGAAGCAATCGCCGGCTTCACCGAAGCGAACACCGGCGTCACCATCAACTACGCCGGTGGCGGCTCGGGCAAGGGCCGTCAGGACCTCGCCGATCAGATCGTCGACTTCGCCGGCACCGACGGCACCATCAAGGACGCAGACCTGCCCGGCTTCAAGGGTGGCGACGTGCTGTACTTCCCGACGGTCGTGGCCCCCATCACCGTGAGCTACAACCTCGGCGTAGATGGTCTGCAGCTCAGCCCGGCAACTATCGCCAAGATCTTCCAACGCGAGATCACCAACTGGAATGATGCGGCGATCGCTGCGGAGAACCCGGAAGCCACGCTGCCCGATCAGGCCATCACCGTGGTCCACCGCAGTGACTCCAGCGGCACCACGGGCAACTTCACCAAGTTCCTCGACAAGAGCGTCGGGCCCGACAACGGGGGCATCTGGAAGCTCGGCACCGACAGCACCGTCGAATGGTCGGCCGATACCCAAGCAGGCGACGGCAACGGAGGTGTGGCCGACGTGGTCGCTTCCACCAAGGGCGCCATTGGCTACGTCGACCTCGCCGACGCAACCGACGCGGGCCTGAAGTTCGCCGCCATCCAGAACAAGGCCGGCAAGTTCGTGGAGGCCACCCTCGAGGGTGCGTCCAGCGCAGCCGCAGGAGCCGAGATCAAGGACAACCTCACCTACAGCGCGATTTGGGCTGAGGGCGACGCCTCGTATCCGATCACGGCTCAGACCTGGATCATCGCCTACGCGAAGCAGACCGACGCTGCCAAGGCTGACGCGTTGAAGGCGTTCATCAAGTACGTCCTCACCGATGGCCAGACGCTGGCACCCACGGTGGATTACGCACCGCTTCCGGCTGATCTGGCCACCAAGGCAATCGCCCAGCTCGACTCGCTCGTGGTCGGCTGATCCTCTATCACCCTGCAGCGCTGTCCGGGCGGCTGGCCCTTCGGGGCCGGGTCGCCCGGACAGTACTGTGTCGTTCGGTGCTTCCATGACTGCCACCCTGCCTGGTTCCCCTCCGCAGCACCCCGACGACCTCGCGCACCAACTCGAGGGTTCGGGGGACGTTGCTGACCGCTCATTCCGATCGCTCGCCTATGTGGCGGGCGGTCTGGTGCTCGTCGTGCTCGGTCTCATCACCTGGACGATGGCAAGTCGGAGCTCCGACGCCCTGTCGCACATGGGGCTCGACTTTTTCACGACGAAGCGATGGAGCCCGCCCAACCGGGTGTACGGCATCCTGTCGTTCATCTGGGGCACGGTCTACACCTCGGTCATCGCCCTGACGCTCGCCGTTCCGATCTCGCTCGGGATCGCCCTCTACATCACTCAGGTCGCGCCGCTGTGGCTGAAGCGGTCGATGATCTACATCATCGACCTCCTCGCCGTCGTGCCCTCCGTGGTGTTCGGCCTGTGGGGTGTCCTGGTGCTGTCGCGGCACATCACCGGGTTCTACGGCTGGCTGTCGAGCACGTTCGACGGCTGGCCGGTACTCGGCACCATCTTCGGATCCAACCCGCAGGGGCGCTCGTTCTTCACCGCCGGCCTCATCCTCTCGGTGATGATCACGCCGATCGTCGTGTCGTTGGCACGAGAGGTGATCGAGACCACGCCGCAGACCGAGAAGGAAGCGGCCCTCGCCCTCGGCGCCACTCGTTGGGAAATGATCCGCGGGGCCATCATTCCTCACAGCAAGGGCGGGCTCGTCGGAGCGGTGATGCTCGGGCTCGGTAGAGCGATGGGCGAGACCATCGCCGTTGCGTTGGTGATCGGTAGTGCCACCGGGCAGATCACCCTCAACGCGTTGGCGCCGGGCAACTCGATGCCGGCGGTGATCACTGCCGAGTGGGGTGAAGCCGACACGCTGAAGAAGAGCGCCCTGATTGCCATGGCGATGACGCTGTTCGTGATGACCATCGTCGTGAACATGATCGCCACCACGGTGGTGAATCGGTCGATGAAGAAATCTCGGGGCGGCGCATGAGCCTGACGGTCGATCTTCACGGCAAGCGCTCGTGGCGCATGATGAAGAGCCACTTCATGGTGGGCCTGATGTTCCTTGCGTTTCTGGTCATCCTGGTGCCGCTCGTGGCGGTCATCGGCACCGTCGTGGCCAAGGGCGCCGGCATCGTGTTCCGCGACTTTCCGGATTGGTTCACCAAGTCCATCCCCATTCGCTCGCGTGCGAAGGGTCCCGGCATGGGGCCGGCCATCGTGGGTACCGTGGTGATCACGGCTGCGGCGTCGCTACTGGCCATTCCGCTCGGAATTCTCGGCGCGGTGTACCTCCACGAGTACGGGCAGCAGTCGAAGCCCGCCCGCGTGATCCGCTTCCTTGCCAACGTGATGACCGGTGTGCCGTCCATCGTGATGGGATTGTTCATCTATGTCGTGTTCACCCTCCGTTTCGGATTGTCGGGCTTGGGTGGTGCCCTGGCACTCGCCTGCTTGATGCTGCCGGTAGTCATCCGCTCAACCGAGGAGATGTTGCGGTTGGTGCCGGGCCATCTGCGCGAGGCGAGCTATGCCCTAGGTACACGCAAGGGCCGCACCATCCTGACGGTGGTGTTACCGGCTGCACTTCCGGGAGTGGTGAGCGGTTGCCTGCTGGCCATTGCCCGCGCAGCGGGCGAGACGGCGCCCCTGCTGTTCACCATCGGCATTGTGAACAGCACGAACTGGAACGTGTTCTCCGGCCCGAACACGAGCCTCTCGTATCAGATCTTTCGCAACGCCACCGACCCTCGGGCCGGAGCACAGGAGCGTGGCTGGGGTGCGGCCTTCACGCTCGTGGCCATTACCTTCCTCTTCACGGTGCTCGCTCGTGTCATCACGGCCCGCTATCAGCGGCGACGCGGGTGACCTTCGTGCGCACCGACCACACCCAGGAGACACCGATGCCGGTCGACACTGACTCACAGCAACCACACGATGTTTCGCCGTCTACGCACTCCAGCGACGAAGTGTTCCAGTTGAAGGATCTCGAGGTGCACTACGGCAAGTTCCGAGCGGTGCGCGACGTGAACATGGTGTTGCGTAAACACGAAATCACGGCGTTCATCGGGCCATCTGGCTGCGGTAAGACCACCGTGCTGCGCTGCTTGAACCGGATGAACGATGTGATCGATTCGGCGAAGGTGGGAGGCCAGGTGCTCTACCACGGCGTCGATCTCTATGGCTCGTCGGTCTCCGCCACCGAGGTCCGTCGTCGCATCGGCATGGTGTTCCAGCGTCCGAACCCGTTTCCGAAGAGCATCTACGAGAATGTCGCGTTCGGACCCAAGGTGAACGGTGTCCGAAGCAAGAGTGAACTCGACGGAATCGTGGAGGAATCCCTCAAATCAGCGGCATTGTGGGATGAAGTGAAGACTCGTCTGAAGAGTTCGGCATTGGGGATGTCGGGTGGTCAGCAGCAGCGTCTGTGTATCGCCCGCGCCATTGCGGTGCAGCCGGAAGTCATTCTCATGGACGAGCCCTGTTCAGCGTTGGATCCGGTGGCGACTGCTCGCATCGAGGACCTGATGCAGGGGATCAAGGACCGCTACACCATCGTCATCGTCACGCACAACATGCAGCAGGCCGGCCGCGTGAGTGATCGCACCGGTTTCTTCACCACTGAGGTGAACCCCGACAGCGACCGTAGAACGGGCATGCTGGTGGAGTTCGATCGCACCCCGGTGATCTTCTCGTCGCCGCGCGACAAGCGCACGGAGGCCTATGTGACGGGGAGGTTCGGCTGATGGACGAGCTTCGCAAGAGCTTCCACCACGATCTCGAGAAGGCTCGTGGCGACCTCGCCCTGTTGGCCGCTCGGGTCGTCGAGATCATTCCTCGCGCCACTTCGGTGCTACTGGACGGCGACCTTGAGGGTGCCGAACTGGTGATCCGCGGCGACGCCGAGATCGATGCCCACGCCGTTGATGTGGAAGAGCGCTGCATTCAGATTTTGGCGCTACAGGCGCCGGTGGCCAGCGATCTGCGCCAGGTGGTGGCGCTGCTGAAGATGATCGCCGAGATCGAGCGCAGCGGCGACCTCGCTGCCAACATCTGCAAGGCAACTCGTCGCATCTACGGGCACGAACTCGACCCGAAGTTGCGCGGCATCATCGGGCGCATGGGCGAGCAGGCTGCATCGCTGTATGCGGCGGCCATCGAGGCGTTCCGGGAAAATGACGCTGCCAAGGCCGCTGCTGTTGACGACATGGATGCGTACCTCGATGCCCTGCAGAAGCAGTTCATTGCGGCGATTTTCGAGTCGCAGGCCGCGGGGCACATCGACCTGCAGGTAGCGGTGCAGCTTGCGATGGTCGCCCGCTTCTACGAGCGAATCGGCGACCATGCGGTGAATATGGCCGAGCGCGTCACGTACATCGTCACCGGCAAGGTCCCCGACCATAAGAAGCCGAAGCGGCCGCAGGTGAACATCGACAGCATCGATGACCTGGGCGCCGCACCGGGGTCAGCTGAGGCGACGTGAACCGGTTTTCCCGCACCGACGACAGTCGGTTCCGGCAGGAACTCGATGATGCCCTGCAAGCTTCAGCGACTGCTGCTGCGGAGGCGCAACGGCTACGGTCGGCCCTCGACGCTGTCCAGGCTGGCATTATCATCGTCGACGCCAAGGGTGTGGTGGTGGTTCGCAATCATGCTGCGGTGCTCGGCGGGCATGCGGATCTGTTGGTGAACGACGTGGTGGGTCGACTCGTCGAGAAAGCTCGTGCTGGTGAAGCCGCTGAGGAGCGGCTGAACCTATTCGGGCCGCCGATTCGTGTGCTGTCGGTGCGGGCTGTGCCGTTGCCTGATGGTGGGATTCTTGCGACCATCGACGATCTCAGCGAGCGGGCACGACTGGATGCGGTTCGAACCGACTTCGTGTCGAACATCAGCCACGAACTGAAAACGCCTGTTGGCGCATTGGCGTTGCTCGCCGAGACCATCATGGACAGCGACGACCTCGAGATGCACCAGCGTCTTGCATCGAAGATGGTGGACGAAGCGCATCGAGCCGCAGGCACCATCGACGATCTCCTCGAGTTGTCTCGTATCGAACTCGGGGGTCAGGGTGAACGCGACGACGTGAGCATCACCGCGGTGCTCCGCGATGCCGCTGCCCGCCAAGGCCTCACTGCCGAGAGTTTCGGCGTGGCCGTCGAGGTCAGCGAAGCGAACGGGCTGATGGTGAAGGGCAACCGACTGCAGTTGGTGTCGGCCGTGAGCAACCTCATCGACAACGCAGTGAAGTACAGCAACCGAGGTGGTGTCGTCCGAGTGGCCGCTGGCAGCTCGGATGGCGCTGTCGAGATCTCGGTTGCCGATCGAGGAGTGGGCATTCCTGCTCGCGACATCGATCGCATCTTCGAGCGCTTCTATCGCGTGGACCGTGCACGAAGCCGAGATACCGGTGGCACCGGACTCGGCCTCGCTATCGTGCGGCACATTGCGACCAACCACGGCGGCGACGTCGCGGTTCGTTCTCGCGAGGGCGAGGGCAGCACTTTCACACTCCGAATTCCTATCGAGGAGCATTAACCGATGGCACCCCAAGGACGCCCCACTGTGCTGGTGGTGGAGGACGAAGCGAGTTATGTGGAGGCCCTCACCATCGGGCTCACCCGCGAAGGCTTCAACGTCGAAGTGGCAACCGATGGCGCCGAGGCGCTGTTGCGATTCGAGGACGTAATGCCCGACCTCGTGCTGCTCGACGTGATGCTGCCGAAGATGAGTGGTATCGACGTGTGCCGACTCATCCGCAAGCGGTCGCAGGTGCCGATCATCATGGTGACCGCCAAGGGCGCCGAGATCGACACCGTGGTGGGCCTGGAAGTTGGTGCCGATGATTATGTGGCCAAGCCGTACCGCATGCGCGAACTCGTGGCTCGCATGCGAGCAGTGATGCGGCGGCACGGCACCGGCACCGTGTCCGACATGCCCGAGATCTCGGCCGGAACGCTCAACGTCGGGCCCCTGTCGCTCGACCCGGAAGAACACCGGGTGTTGCTCGAGGGCGTGGAAGTGGCGCTGCCGCTGAAGGAGTTCGAGTTGCTCCACCTGCTGATGGCCAACGCAGGTCGAGTGCTCACCCGCGATGTGCTCATCGACCGTGTGTGGGGCAGCGACTACGTGGGCGACACCAAGACGCTCGACGTGCACGTGAAGCGACTCCGCGCCAAGGTGGAGCCCGACCCGGCGAACCCGACGCGCATCACAACGATCCGCGGCCTGGGTTACAAGCTCGAGCGTCCGAAGGCCTGACGCTCCCGAGCCCTACGATGCGGGCGTGAGCCAATCGCGCCCATCGGCCGCACGAGCCGTATCGCCCTTCCAGCGACTGGCGCGTACCCATGTGTTGATGGCCATCGGCGACTCCGCAATGTACGGAGCACTCGCCGGCTCCTTCCTGCTCGGGCTGAGCCCCGACGCGCAACGGCCGAAGGTGTTGCTGTACCTCTTGGTCAGCGCAGCGCCGTTCGCCGTGGTGGGGCCAATGATCGGGCCCACAGTGGATCGCATTCCCGGTGGTCGCCGCATGGTGATGCAGATCACGGCCGTCGTTCGGGCGTTGGTCTACGTGTTGATGATTCCGCATGTCGACGATCTCCTCCTCTATCCGTTCGTCTTCGTCGCGCTGGTGATGCAGAAGACCTACTCGGTGTCGAGGAGCGCGTTGGTGCCGATGGTGGTTCGGAATGACAACGAGTTGGTGGAAGCGAACTCGAAGCTCGGCCTCATCTCCGGCATCATCGGGGCCATCGTCATCGGTCCGCTGACACTGCTCGGCAAGCTCAGCAGCACCGTGCCGTTGGTGCTGGGCGTGGCGGTGTTCGGTCTCGCCGCCGTGGCAGCGCGACAGCTTCCACGCGACCCTGTGGCCACGCAGCCCGCTGCACGCGACGAGAAACTGGAGTTGGCCTCCGGTGCCATCCGTTCAGCGAGCGTGGCGATCATGTTCATTCGCGCCTGCATCGGGTTTCTCACGTTCCATCTGCTGTTCTGGCTACGCCAAGACTTCGGACTCGCCGCGTTTGGTCTTGCCGCTGGTGCCAGCCTCGTGGGTTCGGTGTGCGGCAACCTTCTGGCACCGACGCTGCGCCGACGGCTGCAGGAACGCCGCATGCTGATCGGAGCGTTGGGCGTCATCTCGCTTGCGGGCCTGCTGGCAGCGCTCACCGGCGGCCTCGCTACTGCGGTGGTCCTGGCGTTCGTCGTGAACTTCTCGAGTTCCATCGGACGATTGGCCTTCGACTCGATCGTGCAGCGCGATGCCCCCGACGCCAATCAGGGCCGAGCGTTCGCCCAGTTCGAGACTCGCTTCCAGTTGGCCTGGGTGATGGCCGGTCTGCCCGCGGTGGCGTTCACGCTTCCCGGCCAGGTTGGGTTCCTGCTCGTGGGGCTCGCGGCCGCCACTGCGTTGGTGCTCTTCCTGCGTGGGATGAACCCTCGTGGACGACCTACAGCTCCAGGCGGGCGATCCAGAGGCCCGGCGCCTCGATCTCGGCCGGGGTGGGCAGCGCCGACGGTTTCGTGAAGAGCTGGGTGAGGCCCGCTTCGCCAACGCGATCCACCACGCCGCCGGCGAAGGCCTTGCCGCGCTGCACCTGTTCGTTGGTGAGGTGCAGGCCCAGCAGCCGCTCGACGAACACGTCGTCGGGCGACACCTCAACGCGTCGGCGTCGTACGGCCTCGGCGATGCGCAGTGCATCGCCGCCGATCACCCGGACAGCCACGGAATCCACGAGATAGTCGACGTAGCCGACAACCGCGGCAACCGCTGCGTCGAGCGATGGAGCGAGCGACTGCTGCTCGGGACCCTGCACGGCACCGAGCAATACAGCCGGGTCGCCGAGCAGTTGCTGCAACGCCTGGGCGGGGTCGCCGATGCCGTCGGTTTCGAACTCGGAGAGACGCTCGGCCACGGCCGACGGGTCGGGCTGGAACGCACCGACGTAGCGGCGCACCATGCCGGCGAGCTGGTCGCGCAGCGACGTGATGGAGAACAGCGTGTGCCCGGTGAGTTCTTGGGCCAGCACCCACAGGCGCATCTCATCCACCGGCAGACTCCAGTCGGCGGCGAACGAGTCGATGTTCGCGGGCACCACCAGCAGGGTGCTGTCGCTGCGCGGGATCGGCAGGTCGTACTGCCCGAACGTACGCGCCGCCATGCGGCCCACCATCGAGCCCACTGCCATGCCCATCATCGAGGGGCCCATCATCTGGCTCAGGCCAGCCATCATCGCCATCATCGGGTCGGCGTCGCCGTCGTCGGCCGTCGGGCGCTTGCCCAGCGACGTGGCCAGTTCGTTGAAGAGTGGCCGGTAGGCATCGAGCGTGCGTTGCGCCCATACGCCGCGGCTGACGGGGCTGATCTCGGGGAATGCCGTGTCGAGACCAGTGAGGTCGTGCACGTGCAGTTCGAGGATGCGGGCCAACTCGGTGAGTTGGATGCGCACGGTGGGGTCCACGTTCGGTTCGCTGGCACCATTGGAACTGGCCAGTGAGGCGAACTGCCGGGCCGCGTCCCAGTTCAGCGGGCCCTGCCCGGCCAACATCTTGGCGAACTCGCCGAACATGGGCACGTTGGCGAACGGGTTGTCGCCGGACGAGTCGCCGAATGGGGCCGGGGTGTCACCGTCTGCCATGGCCGAAGCCTACGGCTGCAGAAGGGGCTAGCGTCAGCAGGTGATGGCGACGATGACGAGCACCATCCCCGTGTGGGTGAATGACGGCACCAGTGGTCTCGGGTCGCGCGTGCTCCGACTGCTGCTGGCCAGCGATCAGGCCCGCGCTGTCGACGCCACCGAATGCGAGGTGCTGGTGTGGCTGAGCGCCCACGATGCCGATGCCCGGGCGAGTCGTCGAGAGAGTGCGCTGGAAGGTCTGAGCGCAGCGCTGCTCGAATGCCCCCAGCTCCGACATGTGGTGCTGGTCAGCTCCGCGATGGTCTATGGCGCGTGGGCCAACAATCCGGTGCCGCTCACGGAAGACGCTGCGATGCGTCCCGACGTGGAATTCGCCTACGCCCGCCAGTTGGGTGCGGTGGAGCAAATGGTCGACGAGTGGCGTCTTGCCGACGCGCAGCGAACCGTCACGGTGCTGCGGCCCGTCATCAGCATGGCGGCCGACGGCACCAGTGGCATCGCCAGCGCACTTGCGGCGGGTATGGGCCAGCGGATGGGCGAGGACGATCCGCCGGCGCAGTTCCTGCACCTCGACGACCTGGCCACCGCTGTGGTGCTGGCCGCCGAGCAGCGGCTCGACGGTGTGTTCAACGTGGCCCCGGATGGGTGGGTGGCCGGCGAGCGGGTCCGCGCGCTTGCCGGTGCAGTGCCACGGGTGAAGCTGCCCGAACGGGTGAGCGAAGTGGTCACCAACCTGCGCTGGCGCTTCCAGCGCGGACCCATCCCGCCCGGCCTTCGGAGCTACACGAAGTCGCCGTGGCTCGTGGCAAACGACCGCTTGAAGGCCGTTGGGTGGCAGCCGTCGGTCACGAACGAGCAGGCGTACGTGGAAGGTACCGAGGCGAAGTGGTGGACGCTGATCTCGCCGAAGCGACGGCAAGAGATTTCGCTGGGCGGTCTCGTTGCCGGCGTCGTCGCAGGGTTGGTCGTGACCGCGAAGATCGTGCGACGCGTGCAACGTCGCCGCAAGGGCTGAGTTCTACAGGTTGGTTTGGGCCTGCGCCAGCGTGACGTCGAACTGCAGATCGACGCCAGCACGGACCACCGTGAGACGAACGACATCGCCCGGATGGTGCAAAGAGAGCGCAGCACCGATGGCGAGGATGTCCATCACGTCCACGTTGTCCACCGACCTGATGATGTCGCCCTGCTGCAGACCCGCAGAGGCAGCCGGACCGGTGGGGTCCAGCGCCGAGATGTTGAGGCTGTCGCCGAGACGGTCGAGCACCACTCCCATCCAGACATCACGGTCGGCGACGGGCTCGCTCAGCGCCTTGCGTAACGAGTCGAGGTGTTGCAGCGACACGAGTACGGGTTCACCGTCGAGGTGCGAACACAGGGCAACGAGTTCGCCGCGTTGGTTCACCACCGGGGTGCCTTCGGGCAGTTCGCCCACTGGAGCGCCGGGGTCGGTGGTGATGGTCTCGATGGTGCCGTCTTCCTGCACCGTGGCACTCATCCCGCCAGCGCTGTAGAAGCTCAGTTCGTCGCCCGGCTGGATGGACGCAGCGATGGTGAACGACTCGATGCCGGCGGACGGATCGTGAGCGAGCACCGCAAACCCCGAACGCTGATCCACCAGCATCACGGACGCCGATTCGATGGTGCCGTCGGGCAGTCTGAGTTCCACCGTGTTGTCCTTGCGGACTGCTGCTGCAGTGGTGATGACCAAGGAACCGTTGCCGACAGCCACCGCCACGGCCACCTGCGGCGTGGTGGCACCTGCAGCCACGGCGTACGTTGGCAGCGGCGCGGACTTCGATGGCAGCGTGGTGGTGGTTGTGAGTGTGGAGGACGGCGGGGTCGTGGACGGCCCGACCGTGCCGGTGGACAGCGTGGTTGCGGGCGCGGCAATGCTGGTGGGCGACGGTGTACTGGCCCCCGGTGTGGTGCTGGCAGTAGCGCCACCTGGCGTGGCGGTGTTGGCGACGGTGGAGCGAACGCTCACCACCGCAGAGCGTCCGGCATGCGTGGGCAGCATTGTCCAGAGCACGGCCAGCGCAAGCACGCCACCAATGAGTCCGGTGGTGGCGGTGAGCCCTCGACCGATGGCGATCGGCGGCTCGGTGGTTGCCCAGGCGTGTGCGCCGATTTCGCTCGGGTGTCGCCAGGCGCGCTCGTGAGGAGGCATTGGCGCGCTGGGATACAGCTCGTCGTCGTTTCCCTCACTCCGGTCCACGAATGGGGCAGGTTAGTGATGCAGCGGGCCGAGGGGGCATCGCGCGGCGCAGCTTCGCGAACGCGCCATCGTGGCAGTAGGTGCGTGGACGGCTACCATGCGGCATTGTGATGGCTCCCGTCGATGGCAACTCGTGGTTCGGTCTCACCGAACAGGTGCTGCCGGTGGGCGACGTGTACGAGTGGTGCCTGCAGCCGCAGTGCGGTGCGGTGGTGCTGTTCAGCGGCACCGTGCGCGACCACGCGAAGGATGAAACCGGCGTGATGCGCGACGATGTGCAGTACCTCACCTACGAGGCGTACGAGTCGCAGGTGGTGCCGTTGTTCGAAGCGATCGAGCGCGAGTTGCGGACCCGCTGGCCCCACACCGGCCGAGTGGCGTTGTTGCATCGTGTCGGTCGTTTGGAGTTGATGGAGAGTTCGGTGCTCGCCTGTGTCAGTTCACCGCATCGTCCGGACGCCTTCGAGGCGGCCCGTTACGCAATCGATGCGTTGAAGGCGAGCGCACCGATCTGGAAGCACGAAGTGTGGGCCGACGGTGCCGATTGGGGTACCGGAGCGCATGCTCCCGTAGCGCCCACGGCCGTGCCCAGCGCGGGCAGCGGTTCATGATCTGGGTCCTCATCGTCATCGCCGCGGTGGCCATCGTCGGCGTGTGGTTCGCCATCACCCGCCGCCCCCACCAGGAGTCCGGTGTGGAGAGTTTCCGTCGGCACATCGACGCGCTGTCTCCCGAGGCTCGCCGCGAAGTAATGGACCGCGTCCGCCCCCCTCAAGAGGGCGATGCGAACCGCAAACACAACCCCAAGGACAACACCGAAGGCCCGGAGCACTGACCCATGGCACGTGACCTCGCGATCGACCTCGGCACGGCGAACACGCTCGTGTACATGAAGGGTCGCGGCATCGTGTTGAACGAGCCGTCCGTCATCGCCTTGAACCGACAGACCGGCGAGGTGCTCGCCACCGGTCGTGAGGCGTGGCAGATGATCGGCCGCACGCCGGGCTACATCGTCGCGGTCCGCCCACTTCGGGGCGGTGCCATCACCGACTTCGAGATCACCGAGCGCATGATCCGCCTGCTGCTGCAGCGTGTCGGCGTCAGTCGTTTCACACGGCCGAAGGTGGTCATCTGTGTGCCGTCGGCCATCACCGAGGTGGAGCGCCGCGCCGTCACCGACGCTGCCCGCCGCGCCGGCGCGGCCGATGCTCAACTCATCGAGCAGCCGATGGCAGCGGCCATCGGCGCCGATCTGCCCATCGACGAACCCGTTGGCAACATGGTCATCGACATCGGTGGCGGAACCAGCGAGACCGCAGTCATCAGCCTTGGCGGTGTGGTGGCGTTGGAGGCCGTGCGGGTGGGCAGCTTCGACATCGACGCCGCCATCCAGGCCTACGTGCGACGAGAGCATGGCATCGCCATCGGCGAGCGCACGGCAGAAGAAGTGAAGATGGCCATCGGCTCGGCAGCGCCAACCGATGATGAGAGCCAGGCGGAAGTTCGTGGCCGCGACTTGATGACCGGCCTACCGAAGACCGTGGTGCTCACCCCGGAGGAAATTCGCTTCGCCATCGAAGACGTGGTGTCCAGCATCATCGCTTCGGTCATCCGTTGTCTTGCCAAGGCGCCGCCGGAACTGGCGCAAGACTTCCTCGTGCGCGGCATGTACCTCGTCGGTGGCGGCGGCTTGCTGCGCGGCTTGGCCCAGCGCATCGAGCGAGAGACCCAGGTGCCGGTGAAGATGTCGAACATGCCGTTGGAGGCAGTGGTGATGGGTGCGGGTCACTGCATCGAGCACTACGACGCTCTCAAGAACATGTTCATGGGTGCCCGCCGCACGTGAAGTCGCTGCGCGACACCACGCACGCGCTGGATGTCGGCTTGGCCGAGATCCGTCAACAGTTCGAAGTACCGGAGGCATTCCCCCACGAGGTGCTGTTTGCCGCTGCCAATTCGGCGCGCCGAGAACCCGACGAACACATCGACCGCACCGAGGTGCCGTTCGTGACCCTCGACCCTGCGTCGAGCACCGATCTCGACCAGGCGTTCACCATCACCGCATCGGGCGACGACTTGGTGCTGCAGTACGCCATCGCCGACGTGGCGTGGTTCGTGAGCGATGGCGACGTGCTCGACACTCAGGCATGGCAGCGCGGCACCACCATCTATCTGCCCGATGGCAAGTCGGGTCTGTACCCGTCGGTGCTGTCGGAGGCCGCGGCCAGCCTGCTGCCAGACGGGCCGCGTCCGGCGGTGGTGTTCCACGTGCGGTTGTCGCCCGAAGGCACCCCGACGCTCGATGGTGCCGAACGTGCACTCGTGCGCACCCGCGCCAAGCTCGCCTACGACACGGTGAGTCCTGCGGAACTGCCCGCCGGGTTCGAGGAGTTCGCCAGGCGAATGGCGGCCGCCTCGCTGGCGCGAGGTGCGGGCCCCGTGGACCCACCCGAGCAGTTGGTGGAGCGCAACTCGCACGGCTATCGCCTGTCGTTCCGCCCCCGTCTGGCGAGCGAGTCGGCGAACGCGGCCTTGTCGCTGGCCACGAACATCGCCGTGGCGGAAGCCATGTTGCAGGCCCATGTAGGACTGTTCCGTGTGATGCCATCGCCCGATGACGGTGCTGTTCGACGATTGCGTCACACGGCCACCGCGTTCGGGCTGCACTGGCCCAAGGAGCAGAGCCTCGACGACTTCGCGCGGACCCTCGACGCGAACGACGCCAAGCAGGCAGCGTTCATGTTGGCCGTTCGGAGAGCCGGCGGTGGCGCCTCGTACACCACATACGAAGACGGTGTGGTTCCCTGGCATGCTGCGATGGCGTCCTCATACGCGCACGCCACGGCTCCGCTACGGCGCTTGGCCGATCGTTACGTGGTGCAGACCGTGTTGGCGGTGGCGAACGGACGAGAGGTGCCCTCAGCCGTTGCCGAGGCGTTACCGCGTTTGCCGACTGCGATGGCGCGGGCTGCGGCGAAGGGCGGCCAGATCGACCGCGCCGTGATCGACTTGGCCGAGGCGGTGTTACTCGAGGGTCATGAGGGCCAGACGTTCCTGGCCGTCGTGATCGACGACGACCCCGAGTTCAGCCGCATTCAACTGCGCGACATCGCGGTGGTCGCCAAGGTGAAGGCGAAGGGGCTTCGTCCCGGCGACGAGTGCCGAGTGAAGTTGTTGGGTGTGGACACAGCTGCCCGCACCGTGCACTTCGAACGGGTGGCCTGATCCGTTAGGGGCGACTGATGCGACGGATGGTGCCGTCGGAAACGCCCAGCACGTACATCTCGCCGTCGGGGGTATCCACCACGGCGCTCGGGTTGGGAACCACGCCGATCTGGAGCGAACGGTTGATGGTGTTGCCCGGGCCGGGTTGCAGCGCCCAGACCTTTCCACTGCAGTAGTCGGCGACGACGTACCAACCGACGAGCGACGGCATGTTGGAGCCGCGATACACCGCGCCGCCGGATACCGAGCACCCGTCGTCGCCGTGCTGGTACTCCCAGATCGGGGCCTGAGGGTCGCCGGCGGGTTGGTCCTTGTTGTAGCGGTGCGAACCCTCCCATGCGCTCCAACCGAAGTTGGCAGCCTTGCCGCCGCCATCGACTGCGCGAGCAAGGTCCACTTCCTCCCACTGGTTCTGGCCCACATCGGCGATCCAGAGATCGCCGGTGACACTGTCGAAATCGAAGCGCCATGGGTTGCGCAGGCCGCTGGCCCAGATCTCGGGGAGTGCGCCCTCGAGATCGACGTAGGGGTTGTCGGGCGGCACGGTGTACGGCCTGTCGCCGCTGCGCAACGGGTCGATGCGCAGGATCTTGGCCAGCATCGTGGCCAGGCTGAGTCCGTTGCGGTTCGGATCGTCGGCGGCCCCGCCGTCACCGAAGCCGATGTACAGCATGCCGTCGGGACCAAAGGTGACCTTGCCGCCGTTGTGGTTCGGGAAGGGTTGCTTCACGCCGAGCACCACTCGGGCGGACGCTGCATCGAAGGTGCCGTCGGCGTTCACCCGATACTCGGCGATGATCGAGTCGCCGATCGGGTTCGTGTAATCGATATAGGCAAAGGGCTCGGTGGGATGGAAGGCCAGACCCAGCAGTCCCTGCTCGTTGCCGGTGGAGATCTGAGTGCCGATGTCGAGCACCGCCGGCCCGGGTGCACCATTGCGGACGGGGATGATCTTGCCGTCCTGCTGCACGACGAACAGCGTGGAGTCGTCGGCGCGGGTGGCAATGTCGACCGGCTTGGTCAGGCCCGACACGAAGGGCCCGATCACGACCATGTTCTGCGTGAGTGGGTCGGTGTTGGGTGGTGCGGTGGATGCCACCGTGGTGGTGGCTGCGGCGGTGGTAGCGGTGGCCGCCAATGTGGTGTCGGGCGAGGTGTCGCCGGTGTCGCCGGTGTCGGTGGTTGCCGCCGTCGTGGTGGTAGCCGCACCGGAGGTGGAGGTGTTGGGATTGGTGGTGGTGTCGCTGGAGCACGCTGCGAACGTGAACAGACCGACCAGCACGCTGGCGGTGATGACGTTCCTCATGGGTTGCCCACCCGCACAAGACCCTCCTGCACCACGCTGACCGCCAGGTGGCCATCGGCGGTGTAGATGGCGCCGCCGGCCAGGCCGCGAGCGCCACCCGTGGAGATGGGGTGTTGGTCGTAGAGCAGCCAGTCGTCGGCGCGGAAGGGGCGGTGGAACCACATGGCATGATCGAGGCTGGCCATCTGCATGCCGGGTGTCTCCCACGACATGCCGAACGGCAGCACCGTGGTATCCAGCAGTGTCATGTCGCTGGCGTAGGTGACGATGCATGCGTGCAGCGTGGGGTCGTCGGGCAGGGTGCCGTCGGCGCGCAGCCATGCCTTCTGGCTGTAGCTCACCTTGCCCTGGCGATGAAACGGATCTGCGTCAACGTGGCGCAGGTCGATCGGGCGCGGCCGGTCGTACCACTCGCCCATCTTGTCTTTGTAGGGCGCCATCAGCGTCTTGAAGTCGGGCAGGCTTTCGGCAGGTGGCACATTCAGCGGCATGGGCGGCTGGTAGTCGGGGCCGGGTTCCACCACGTGGAAGCTGGCCTGCAGGTTGAAGATTGCCTTGCCGTGCTGGATGGCCACCACGCGGCGGGTGGTGAAGCTTTTGCCGTCGCGGATGCGGTCCACCTCGTAGAGGATCGGCACGGTCGGGTCGCCGGGCCGGAGGAAGTACGCGTGCAGCGAGTGGACGAAGCGCCCCGGTTCCACCGTGCGCGTGGCCGCCACTAGGGCTTGGCCTGCCACCTGGCCACCGAAGACACGCTGGCGGTTCTCGTCGGGGGAGACGCCGCGGAAGAGGTTGACCTCGATGGCTTCGAGGTCGAGGAGATTCACGAGTTCGTCGAGAGCAGTCATGCGTCCTTGATTCTCGCAGGCTCAGGGGGCGGGTGCCTCGCCGATGCGCCAGAGAACCCACGATGGGTCCTGCCACACGAGCGTCCAGCCCAGCGCTTCGCCCTCGGGCACGGTGACCAGTGGCTGCCCCCGGTCCATGCCCTTGCGCATGAGGTAGTAGTCGGCACGTTGTTGCACGATCTCGAGATCGCTGGACTGCACGCCCCGTCGATCCGTGTAGAGCGTGAGGGCACGCACCTTGAAAAAGGCGATCACATCGTCCTGGTGGGTGTGAGTGCGCAGCGCGTCCCAACCTGCTTGCGCATAGGGCGACTCCGGCCCATCGGCGACCGCGCCACCGCGTTCACGGGCGTCGTCCATCTGCCGGATCTGGTTGCTCACGCTGGGGAGGTGCCATGCGGTGAGCAGAGCGAGCGCACCTGTGGCCACCCATTTGCCGGAGTGTCGGGGGAGTGGAATGGCGGCGAGTGCTTGTGCCCCGAAGTACACGGCGAACGGACTGGCACCCATCAGGTATCGGCCGGAGATGGCCGGAATCATGCCGGCGATGGTCATCGAGCCGATGGCGAAGATGGCCCACGGGGCGTCGAGGGCGGGTGCTTTCACCATGCGCACCACCACGCCTGCCACAACGAGGAGGAAGATGGCGAGCAATGCCAATCCGTGCAGCCCGTGTAGGCCCAACTGATCGCCGAACGAGATGCGGAACGGCCCCTGCAGCTTCTTCCACGTCTGATGCAGGCCGGCATCCACGTACGAGGGGGCCAGGGCGCTGGGCAGCAGTAACTGGAACACCACGACGCCGACGAGGAACGTGACGTACGGGGTCGCTACGCGACGGCGATCGGCCACGTTCCATCGGCCGCGTAGATCGAGCAATTGAACAGCCACCACCGCAGGCAGCAGTGCCAGGCCTTCTCGACGGATGTTGAACACCAACACCATCAGCAGGCCGAGCACGATCAGTTGGTTGCGGGTGGCCATGTGGAGGCGGTGATGCATGGCGCGGCACCGGTCGAGCCACCAGAACGTGGTGGCCACGGCGAGGAGGTAGGGGAACTCGCTGAGCAGATGGTCGGTGTGCACGAGGAAGGAGAGCGTGGTGCCGATGACCGCCACCACACCGAACGCCATCCATCGGTTTGAACGGCGCCGCACCAGATCGTGGAACACCCACAGGAACCCGCAGAAGCAGGCCACCTCCACCAACTTCAGGCGCGCGTAGTCCAGTCCGAATGCACGCACGAACGGGCTCAGCAACAGCGGCCATCCCCACGGATACACGTAGGGGCTGAAGCCGGGCTTGGCCGCGTTGTCCACGTTGAAGTGGTTGTCGGCGATGACCTGGCCGATGTTGCCGTCGAAGATGCTCTTGGCCTGCCGCACGTAGAGAGCGAAGTCGTCGCCCCACGAGTGGCCGATGGTGTGCTGCTGCACGGCCATCCACCACACGATGGGCAAGAACAGCATCATCGGCCCGTGCCATCGCACGAAGGCAAGCACCCGTTGCTGCACGGTGGGTTGCCCTTCGCGTTCGGTCACAACGGAAAGTATGGTGCCCCGCATGTCGCTCCTGCCGCTCACCCCTGACGAACTGCTCTCCACCACGCGGGCGGTGCGCAAGCGCCTCGACTTCGATCGCCCCGTGCCCGACGATCTCATTCGCGAGTGCGTGCAGTTGTCGATGCAGTCGCCCAGTGGCTCGAACGACCCCACCATGCAATTCGTGGTGGTACGCGACCCTGCCAAGAAGGCGGCCATCGGCGAGATCTACCAACAGTGCTTTGGTATGTACAAGAACTGGGACGGCGTGTACATCGGCAGCATCGACAAGGGCTCCGACGACGCCAACGCACAGCAGGCGCGCAGCGCAGCATCGGCCGATTACCTCGGCGAGCGCATGGGCGATGCGCCGGCACTGATCATCGCCTGCAACACCGGCGGTCGCGCCGACGGCTTGCCGGGCTCGATGTCGGCGAACATCTTCGGCAACATCCTTCCGGCCATGTGGAGCTTCATGCTCGCCGCACGTGCCCGCGGCATGGGTACGTGCTGGACCACGCTGCACCTGTTTCAGGAGCAGGCCGTGGCCGACGTGCTGGGGATCCCGTTCGATCAGGTGCAGCAGGCGTGTCTGTCGCCGCTCGCCTTCACCGTGGGCACCGACTTCAAGCCCGCCGCGCGACCCGACGCCGACAGCATCATCCACTGGGACCAGTGGTGAGCCTCGATCCCGCGCTGCGGGCACATGCGCTCGCGGCGAAGGGCTTCATGCCTCCCGATGAGGGCGACGCGTTGTACGACGCTGCCGTTGCGGCTGGCGCATCGGTGCCGGGCCTGCCGTTCCTCGAGGTCGGTTCGTACTGCGGTCGCTCCACCGTGTGGTTGGGCGGCGCGGCGCGAGCGTGCGGCACCGTGCTGTTCGCCGTCGACCATCACCGAGGCAGCGAAGAGAACCAGGCCGGTTGGGAGCACCACGACACTTCGGTGGTCGATGCCCGCATCGGCAAGATGGACACGCTGCCGTTCTTCCGGGCCACCATCCATGATGCCGGTCTGGAAGACGTGGTGTACGCAGTGGTGGGGCAGTCGCCGCTCGTTGCCGCGCACCTCGCTACGCCCTTGGCCTTCGTGTTCATCGACGGTGGTCATGGCGACGAGCCGGCCCGCCTCGACTACGAGCGCTGGGTGCCGCACGTGGTGATGGGCGGCACGCTGGCCATTCACGACGTGTTTCCCGATCCTGCCGACGGTGGTCGCCCGCCGTACGAACAGATCTTCCGGCCGGCGATGGAGAGCGGCCGGTTCCGCCTGGTCAGCGCCACCGGCTCGCTACGGGTGCTGCAACGCATCGACTGACACCCGAGCAAACGGAAGGGTCATTCGGCCCTGATCTCCGGTTGGAACAAACGTGCCAGACTGGTGGCATGGCATTCGAACGGGTCGCAGTGTTGGGGCTGGGCAAGGTGGGGTTGTTGGCAGCCACGCTCTTGCACGAGGCCGGCTTCCAGGTGGTGGGCATCGACACGCGTCCGTCGCGGCACGAGGTGCCGTTCCCCACCCGGGTTGCCGACATGGCCTCGGCCGGCGAGGTGCGCGGGGTACTGGGCGATGCCCAAGCCGTGCTGTCGTGTCTGCCCTACCACTTGAACCTGGCACTGGCGGAAATTGCCCACGAATTGGGGCTGCACTACTTCGACCTCACCGAAGACGTGCCTACCACCAAGGCCATCATCGAGATGAGCGCCACGGCCAAGGGCGTCATGGCGCCGCAGTGCGGACTAGCACCGGGCTTCGTGGGCATCGTGGCAGCCAGCCAGATCGCCAGCTTCGATCACTGCCGCTCGTCGCGTCTACGTGTCGGTGCCCTGCCCCAACACCCCACCGGGCTGCTGGGTTACGCCTTCAACTGGTCGCCCGAGGGAGTGGTGAACGAGTACCTCAACGACTGTGAAGTCATCGAGGGCGGCGTGCGTAAGACCGTCAGTTCGATGGAGTGGAAGGAAACGCTCATCATCGACGGGCGGCAACTCGAAGCGTTCACCACCAGTGGCGGCCTTGGTTCGATGTGCGAGACGTACCACGGCGTGGTCGACAACATCGACTACAAGACCATCCGATACCCGGGCCACATGGACCTGATGAACTTCTTCTTCCACGAACTATTGCTGCGCGACCGCCGGGCGTTGGCGGGCGAGATCCTCACCCACGCCAAGCCACCGGTGGATGACGACGTGGTGTACGTACACGTCGCGTCGGAGGGTCTGGTCGCTGGTCAGTTACGCCGCCACGAGTATGTGCGCGCGTTCCGGCCCATCGAGATCGCCGGGGTGCGCCGCACCGCGATCGCGTGGACCACAGCTGGCTCTGTGGCCGCCGTCATCGAGATGGTGCGCGCCGGTTCGCTGCCTCGGCAGGGCTTCTTGAAGCAGGAGCAGATTCCGCTCGACGCGTTCCTCGACACGCCCACCGGTCGGCTGTTCGCGAACTGACCGTGGAGGGTTGGATCAGCCGAACTCCACGCCCTGAGCCAGTGGCAGTGAGTTCGAGTAGTTGATGGTGTTCGTAGCGCGACGCATGTAGCCCTTCCACGCATCGCTGCCGCTCTCACGCCCGCCGCCGGTGGTCTTCTCTCCGCCGAAGGCGCCACCGATCTCTGCGCCGCTGGGGCCGATGTTCACGTTGGCGATGCCGCAATCGCTACCGGCTGCGCTCATGAACTTCTCGGCCTCGCGCAGGTCGGTGGTGAAGATGCTGCTGGCCAGGCCCTGCGGCACGCCGTTCTGCAGCGCGACGGCCTCGTCGAACTCGTCGTAGGTGAGCACGTAGAGGATGGGAGCGAACGTCTCCTCGGCCACGATGGCGGTCTGCGACGGCATGGTCACGATGGCGGGCCGCACGTACGCGGCGTCGGGCGCTACGTCGGTGAGCTCGCGTGTGCCGCCTACCACGACGCTGCCGCCGTCGGCGGTGCCGGTGGCGATTGCCGCGAGCATGCGGTCGAGCGACGCCGCGGTGACGAGCGGGCCGACGAGCGTGGAGTGCTCGAGTGGGCTTCCCACGGGCAGGCTGGCGTACGCCGTGGACAGGCGGCCGACCACTTCATCGAGGCGCGACCGATGGGTGATGAGGCGACGCAGCGACGTGCAGCGTTGGCCTGCGGTGCCCGCGGCGGCGAATGTGACGCCGCGTACCACCAGCTCGATGTCGGCGCTGGGCGCCACGATGGCGGCGTTGTTGCCGCCGAGTTCGAGGATGCTGCGGCCGAATCGCGCGGCCACCACGGGGCCCACCTTGCGACCCATCGCCGTGGAGCCCGTGGCGCTGACGATGGCGACGCCGTCGTGGGCCACTAGTTCTGCGCCCACGCTGCCGTCACCCAGCACCACCTGGCTGAGGTTCGCCGGCACGTCCATGCCGGCGGCAGCCTTCTGGAACAGCGCATTAGACGCCAAGGCCGTGAGCGGGGTGAGTTCGCTGGACTTCCAGATCACCGGGTTGCCGCACACGATGGCGAGCGCCGTGTTCCAGCTCCAGACGGCCACGGGGAAGTTGAAGGCCGTGATCACCAGCGTGGGGCCCAGCGGGTGCCACGTCTCCATCAGGCGGTGGCCGGGGCGCTCGCTCGCGATGGTGAGACCGGTGAGCTGACGCGACAGGCCGACGGCGAAGTCGCAGATGTCGATCATCTCCTGCACTTCGCCGAGTGCCTCGCTCTCGATCTTGCCTGCTTCGAGCTGCACGAGGCGGGCGAGATCGGCCTTGTGGAGTCGCAGTTGCTCGCCGAGACGACGGATGAGTTCGCCGCGCACGGGTGCGGGCGTGGTGCGCCACACCGTGAAGGCGTCAGCCGAACGCTGCACCGCAGTGGCGGCGTCCACCGTGGCGGCCACGCCACCGATGGTGTGGCCCGTGATGGGCGAGCGCGCGGCGTGGGGTCCGTTCCCCAGCGGCGCGGCCCCGCATGCGGCGAGGGCGTCGTTGGCGATGGCGGCGAGGGTGTCGGCGGTGGGGAAGCTCACCCCCTCATGCTGCCACGCCGCCACCTGCAGCCCCACACGACCGCGCCGCGCCGCGGCCGATCCGAGTGGGGACTCGCACCCCGTATGCGAGTCCGCACTCGGATGGGGCCGTGCGACTCGGATGGGGCCGTGCGACTCGGATCCGGTGTGGGGGCGTGGGGGATGGGTAGCGTCGGCGGACGGGATGGCGTCGACAGGAGTGCTCACAGGTGCGAAGCACCGATCGCTGGGCGCCGACTTCCGTGCGGTGTGGGCCTCGGTGGTCGTCTCCAGCACCGGCGACGGCATGTTCATCACCGCCCTGCCCTTGCTGGCGGCATTGCTGACCAAGGACCCGGTGCTCATCGCCGGCATCACCATCGCCCAGCGCTTGCCGTGGCTGCTCTTCTCATTGTTCACCGGGGCCATCGCCGACCGTATGGATCGACGGCGGTTGATGATCGGCGCCGACCTCGCTTGCTTCGTCGTGGTGGGTCTGCTGGGCCTTGCCATCGTGTTCGACGTGGCGAACATCTGGATGCTCTATGCCTGCGCCTTTCTGCTGGGCATTGGCGAGACCCTGCATGTGAATGCTGCGCAGGCGCTCGTACCCAGCATCGTGAGCGACGACGATCTGCTGCAGGCGAACGCCCGATTCGGTACTGCGCAGATCGCGTCGGCGCAGTTCATCGGCCCGCCGCTCGGTGTGGCGATGTTCAGTGCCGCCATCTCGCTGCCGTTCATCGCCGATGCGGTCTCCTTCGCCGGCTCCGCGGTGCTGGTGAATTCTCTGCCCGACGTGCACGCCACCGAGCCGCCCAGCACGCGCATTCGCGACGACGTGATGGAAGGCTTGCAGTTCATGTGGCGCAACCTCGCGTTACGCCACATCACGCTGATCCTGGCTGCGATCAACTTCTTCTACTTCGCCGCCACCTCGCTGCTGGTGTTGTACAACGAGCAACTGCTGCATGGTGGCACCACCGCCTACACGCTGCTGTTTGTAGCGGGTGCCACGGGCACGGTGGCGGCTCGCTTCTTCGTGTCGCCGCTGACCCTGCGACTCGGCACCGTGCGTACCCTGGTGGTCGCGGTCTGGTGTTGGGCGACAGCCATCGTGGGCATGTCGATCACCAGCACGTCGTGGGTGGCGGTGCCGATGTACGGGATGTTGGGCGTTGGTACAGGGTTGTGGTGGGCCGTGAACACCACCATTCGCCAGCAGGTGACGCCAACTCGATTGCGGGGCCGCATGAACGCCGCCTACCGCACCGTGTCGTGGGGCGTGGTGCCGCTCGGTGCGTTGTTCGGCGGGTGGACGGCGCGCCTGTTCGGTCTGCGTGCACCGTTCATCGTCGCCGCTGTGGCGATGGTGATGATCGCGCTGAGCGCATCGACGTTCCTGCGACCGGTTCGCGATGCGATGGACGCCTTGGCGGCCGAGGACTGACGCTCAGTCGAGCGAACGGGGCACGAACACGTTCGCTGCGGGGCTGGCGCCGGTGATGGCGTCAGCGGCCAGGATGACCGCCGCACCGGTGTAGGCACTGGTCTCGGCGGGCGGGAAGCTCTCGAGCGACGGATACACGATGCCGGTGAGATAGGCGCCGTCGTCGCGACGGTGGGGCCGGGTCCAGAGCAGCAGATCGGATGCCGTCGACATGTCGCCGATGACAGCGTGGGCGATGCTGGCTTCGGCCGTCTCGCTGGCCGTGATCCAGGGCTCGTCGCTGACGCAGCGGATGCCCTTGCCCTCCATCGCGAACGTCGGCCAGCCTTCAGCCAGGCGAGCCTTGGCCGATTCGCCGGTGAGGCAGCCTGCGAGCACCGGGTAGTACCAGTCCATTGCCCAGCGTTCCTTGGGTTCGAACGCATCGGGCTGAGTGGCCACCACGTGCGCCAGCACGTCGCCGGCCGCCACCCAGTCGGGGCGCGGTTCGTTGATGAGTTCGGCCAGGCGCGCCCCGCAGTGCAATGCGTGGGCGATGCTGGACGAACCGGTGAGCAGCGCGTAGTCCCACGGCGCATCCTCGGCGTTGCGGGCCCACAGCGGCGTGCCGTTGGGCTTGCGCATGCTGAGCACCCAGTCGAGCGAACGCTGCACGGTGGGCCACAGGTGATCCACGAACCCGCGGTCCCAGGTGCAAAGCCAGTGGTGCCACACGCCGGTGGCGATGTAGGCGCACACGTTCGTGTCGAGCTTGGCTTCCTCCACCGACCCATCGGGCAGGTAGTAGTTCCACCAACTGCCGTTCTCGAGCTGGATGTCCATCAGCCATTCGTAGGCACGTTCGGCCGGCTCGTGGAGGCCGGCTACGTCGAGCGCCATGGCGGTCTCCACGTGGTTCCAGGGGTCGCAGTGACCGTCGGGGAACCACGGGATCATGCCCGTGGGCAATTGCAGCGCGGCGATGGACTCGGCGGTCTGCACCACCTCGTCGGCGGTGAGTACTCCCTCGATGTGAGGAAGGTTGGTCATGCCTTCACTCCATAGACGATGAAGCTCTTGCCCATCACGGGCGCCAGTGCGCGCTCGAGCACCTTCATCGAACCCGGCTGCTCGGTGATCTCCCACTCCAGCAGCTTGCGGTACTTGGTGACCAACGGGTGGTCGTTGTTGCGCGGGCCCACAGCGCACTTCAGCCACCAGTAGGGCGAGTGCAACGCGTGCGCGTGATGGCTACCGGTGACGCGCAAACCTGCCGTGCGCATCTTCGCCTTCAGCTCGGTGGCCGAATAGATGCGCACGTGCCCGCCCACCGACTTCGGTGCGTGGTACTCGTCGCTGAGCAACCAGTTGATCTTCTCCGGGTACCACGTGGGCACGGTGCAGGCGAAGGTGCCGCCGGGCCGCAACACGCGCACGAGTTCGCCGATGGCGGCTACGTCGTCCTGGATGTGCTCGAGCACCTCGCTGGTGATCACCCGGTCGAACGAGTTGTCGTCGAACGGCAAGCGAGTGGCATCGCCCTGCAACGCGCCGACGTAGCGGGCTTCGGGGATCTGGCCGGCAGCCACCATGGCACCGAACGTGCCCCGGGTGGTGACGACCTCATCGGCCATGTAGTCCAGTGCGACCACGTTGGCGCCCAGGCGGGCGAGTTCGAACGCGTGACGTCCGAAACCGGCGCCTGCATCGAGCACGAGGTCGCCGGGCTGGACGCCAAGTTTCGGGAATCGAATGGTCAGCAAGGCTCAGATCCGACCGTTGGTGCGGAGCTTCTCCACGTTGGCGGGCATGGCAAGCACCTCGCGGTATTGGTCGACGGTGAGCTGCGCACAGTGCTTCCAACTCCAGCGCTCCACCACGCGGGTGCGGCCGGCCTGACCGACGCGCTCGCGCAGGGCCGGGTCGTCGAGGCCGCGACGAATGGCGGTGACGAGTGCATCGACATCGCCCGCCTTGCACTGCAGCACCGTGTCGCCGTCGCGTCCGGTCACTTCGGGAAGCGCACCGCCGTCGGTGGCCACGAGGCAGATGCCGGTACTCATCGCCTCGATGGCGGGAAGGCTGAAACCCTCGTAGAGGCTGGGCACCACGGCCAGCTCGGCTTCGGCGTAGAGCTCGACGATGCGCTCGTCGCTGACGCCCGACACGAATTCGATGTGCGGACGCAGGCCGAGCTTGTCGATGAGGTCGGCGCTCGCACCCTCGCGGGGCTTGCCGATGATGGTGAGGGTGACGTCGCGCTCGGTGCGCAGCTTGGCCATGGCCTCCAGCAGATAGCTGAGACCCTTCAACGCCACATCGGCGGACGCGGTGGTGATGAGGCGGCCGGGTCGACGTGTCACGTGCGGCATGGGGAGGAACAACTCGGGGTCGACGCCCACGGGCACGAGGCGCATGCGGTCGAGCGACACGCCCATGTCGGAGTGGATGTCTTTGATGCTGTTCTCGCTCACCACGACGACGCGCGGCATACGGCTGGCGACGCGGCCCTGCATCTTCACGAAGCTGTACCAGCGGCCGATGGCCCGCTTGCGCTTCTTGGCTTGGGCGTGCTCCATCTCCAGCGCGCGGTCGCGGGTGATGGGGTGGTGCAGCGTGACGATCGTGGGCATCATCTTCTCGATGCCGAGGATGCCGTAGCCAAGACACTGGTTGTCGTGCACCAGGTCGAAGTCGCGCTTGCGCTTCTTCAGTTCGTCGTACACGCGAACGCTGAAGCCCATGGGCTCGCCGAACGTGCCCTTCATGTGCGTGAGGGTCTCGATGACGTCGCCCTTCGACTTGATCTCCCAATACGCCGGGAAACGGCCGGGATACGCGTCGTTCCACAGGTCCAGGCTGGGCAGCTTGTGCATCGTGATGCGCGGGTCGAGCACCGGGTACGGCTGGCCGCTGAACACTTCAACGCTGTGGCCGAGGTCGACGAGCGCCTTGGTGAGGTGGCGGGTGTATACACCCTGGCCACCCACGTGGGGCTTGCCGCGATAGGTGAGATAGGCGAGCTTCAGCGGCGCATCGGGGTCGAGGCCCCGAGCACCAGCCGGGTTGACGGCAGACATGGGTGGCAACGCTATCGGGAGGTGGTTACCGGCGGGTACGCGAACCGTGTCACCGCAGGTCAGGCACCCCAGCGAATGGTCATGCGGCGCTGCAGCAGTTCCCCCGGCTCCAGCCGGGTGGACCCGCCGATGGTGAACCCATCGGGAGGTGCGCTCTGGGGCTCTACGCAGGTGACGTCGTCGGGTTCGTCGTAGACCACCCAGTGATCGCAATCGGACTCGATGGTGAGCGTGAGCCCGGGGAAGTGCAAGCGCAGCGGAGCGATCGGTCGCACGAAACAGTCGTCCCAAGGATGTGGCTTCGGTTCGACCAACACCGGGATCGCCATGCCGGCATCGTCGCGCACGTACATGCGCTCGAACTCGAGGTCGGCCAACAGTGGTTTACGGAAGCACGGGTGCCATCCGATGGTGGCCGGCATGGCCTGCTGCACGGCATACACCGTGAGCATGCACGTGAGCCCGTTCGGGTGCAGCGCAAGGTGCTGGTGCGCGGTGCCGCCGAACTCCCAGTCGAGTGCGACGCGCATCTCGCAGTAGTCGCGGCCGGCGTCGATCACCTCCCACGGTGCGGTGAACGCTGTGCCGTGGATGGAATGCGGGGGAAGGTTCACCGGTAGCTGTCGCTGGACGTCGTCGAACTCGAACCGGCCGTGCCGAACGCGCCCAGCCCAGGGAGCCATTGGAAAGCTGCCCCAGGTCATCGGCCCGCCGGTGCGATCGCTCTTCAAGAGGTCGAGTTCACCGACGCGAATCTGCGCGACTCGACCACCGGCATTCGGATCCACCTCGACGCGTGCGTCGCCCGCTTCCAACTCGATCATCGAGCCATTCTCTAGCATGCGGTCCCATGCGAGGCTTGGTGCAGCGGGTGAAGAGCGCGAACGTGACGGTGGCGGGCGAGCAGGTGGGCGCCATCGGCCAGGGGTTGTGTGTGCTGGTGGGTGTCACCCACGACGACACGGCTGATCACGCCCGCAAGATGGCCGAGAAGATCTGGCACCTGCGCGTGATGGACGACGAGACCGGGGTGATGAACAAGAGCGTCGCCGACACCACCCGCGAGGTGTTGGTAGTGAGTCAGTTCACGCTGTACGGCGACACGAACGGCGGCCGTCGACCGAGTTGGATCGCAGCGGCTCGGCCGGAGCACGCCGAGCCGTTGGTGCAGGCCGTAGTGGATCATCTGCGTTCGCTCGGGGCCACGGTGGCCACCGGCAGGTTCCGCACCGAGATGTTGGTGGACATCCGCAACGACGGCCCCGTCACCGTCCTCCTCGAACTCTGACCCCATCCGAGTCCCCGGCGCCCAATCGAGTCCCTGGCGCTCACCGGCCCCAGTGGCGCCCATCCGAGTCGGGACTCGCACCCCGGGTGCGAGTCCCGACTCGGTTGGTGGTGTAGGACTCGGTTGGTGGTGTGGGACTCGGTTGGTGGTGTGGGACTCGGATGGTGGCGGCGGGTGGCGGCGGGGTGAGAACGTTCCACCATGTGGGCCGGTTCCGTGATGCGGGACAGTTTGCTATTGTTTCCTTAACTTTTTGTACACCCCTGGTGGGGGGAAAGCAGGAGCAATGGCGCTCGCAGAACGGCTCACCAATCTCGGTACGGAGACCGCATTCGCGGTGTCGTTGGCCGCCGCCGATTGGGCGTCGAAGGGGAACCGGGTGTACCCGTTCCACCTCGGCGATATCAACCTCCCCACGCCCTCGAACATGGTGGAAGCCATGAACAGGGCCATCGCCGAGGGCAAGACCGGGTACTGCCCGGCTGCCGGCATCATGCCGTTGCGCGAGGCACTCGCCGCCGATACGGCACGTCGTCGTGGGCTCCACTACACGGCCGCCAACGTGGTGGTGCAGCCCGGTGGCAAGCCGGTGATCGGCAAGTTCATCCAGACGGTGATGAACCCGGGCGAGGGTGTGCTGTACCCGAACCCCGGCTACCCGATCTACGAAAGCATGATCGAGTACTACGGCGGCCAGAGCCTGGCCTACCGCTATGTGCAGACCGATACTGGCTTTGCCATCGACCTCGACCACCTCCGCTCGCTGATCACGCCCGCCACCACAGCCATTATCTACAACAACCTGCAGAACCCACTTGGTTGCGAGAGCACACCGGAGGAGATGCAAGCCATCGCCGACATCGCCATTGAGCACGACCTCACGGTGCTGGCCGACGAGGCCTACTTCGAGATGCGCTACTCGGGCGAGAGCCACTCCATCGCATCGCTGCCCGGCATGGCCGAGCGCACGGTCATCCTCTACACGTTCTCCAAGAAGTTCGCGATGACCGGCTGGCGCCTGGGCGCAGCGATCGCGCCGCAGCCCATCGCCGAGAGCATCGCCAAGCTGAACACCAACGATGAAAGCTGCACCACGCACTTCGTGCAGGCAGCCGGCGTGGAAGGCATCAACGGCGACCAGTCGGGTCCGCAGGCAATCCTCGCCGAACTGCAGCGCCGTCGCGACGCCGCCTGGAGCGAACTTGCCCAGATCGACGGTCTCGTGTGCCCGAAGCCGGAAGCCACCTTCTATCTGTTCCCGAAGGTGACCGATCTGATGGCTCGCATGGGCTTCGACGAGGTGGGTGCGTTCGCCACCGCGGCGCTGCATCACACCGGCGTGTCGTTCTGCACGCGTAAGCATTTCGGCCGCCCGCAGCCTGGCGAGCAGGACCACTTCGTGCGCTTCGCCTACTCGGGGCTTTCGGTCGACGACATCCATGAAGGCCTGTCGGGTCTGCGTCGCTGGATCGAGAGCGTCTGATGGCCGCGCCGCGTATCGCCGTCACCGGTCGGATCCCCGACGCCGGGTTCGAACTGCTGCATGAGGCGGGCGACGTGGTGGCGTGGGATTCACTCGAGGTGCCGACGGTCGAACAGGTGCACGAGATGGTGGCGGGTGCCGATGCCGTGCTCACGTTGCTCACCACCAAGGTTGACGACGCATTCCTCGATGCGGCCGGCCCGCAGTTGAAGGTGGTCGCCAATGTCGCGGTTGGCTACAACAACATCGACGTCGCCGCCTGCTCCCGCCGTGGCGTGGTCTGCACCAACACTCCCGGTGTGCTCACCGAGGCCACCGCCGACATCGCGATGGCGCTGGTGCTCATGTCCACCCGCCGTCTCGGCGAGGGCGAGCGGGTCATCCGTAGCAACACACCGTGGCAGTGGGGCATGTTCTACATGCTCGGCTCCGGCATTCAAGGTCGTCGTCTCGGCATCGTGGGCATGGGCGACATCGGCCAGGCACTCGCTCGCCGGGCGCGTGCATTCGGCATGACCATCGCGTACTCGAACCGTAAGCCGGTGGCCCCCGCCATCGAGACCGAACTGGGTGCCGAGTTCATGAGCATGGACGAGTTGCTCACCACCAGCGATGTAGTGAGCATCAACTGCCCGTACTCGCCAGCCACGCACCACCTCATCAGCAGCAGCGAGCTGGGCATGATGAAGTCGTCTGCCTATCTCATCAACACTGCGCGCGGTCCCATCGTGGACGAAGCGGCGTTGGTGGACGCGCTCCGTTCCGGTGAGATCGCGGGCGCCGGGCTCGATGTGTTCGAAGCCGAACCCACGGTGCACCCCGGTCTGCTGGAGTGCGAGAACGCGGTGCTGGTGCCGCACCTCGGTTCGGCCACGGTGGAGACCCGGTCAGCAATGGCTCGCCTCGCGGCGCACAACGCTGTGAACGTGCTGAGCGGTGTGGAACCGCCTACGCCGATTCCGGTGCCGGCGAGCTGATCCTCGGTCGCCCACGCCACCAGGCAACGGCGAACACCGCGGCCATCATCAGCACCCATGGCAGGTTGCCGATGAGCGAGTACCAGGTGCGCCCCGAGCGACGCTCGATGGGCTGGCTGACGACCGCCCTGGCGCAGGGCTGGCCGGTTTCGGCATCAGACACCGAGCACTGGCTGACAGATGTGCGTTGCAGCACATCGCCATCGGGTGACACGAACGCGCTGAACCCGGTGGGTGCTGCCTGAACGACCCACCTTCCCTGCTCCACCGCCCGCAGTTGCGACGATGCGACCTGCTGGGTCTGCAGCACGGTCCAGGTGTAACTGCTGCCGTTGGTGGGGTTGATGATGAACTCGCCGCCATGCACCACACCATCGTTGGCGCGACCGCCGAAGAAGACCTCCCACGAGATGACCACGCCCATCGTCGTGCCACTCGGCAGCGTGAGCACCGCCGGGCCGGTGCCGGCGATGGCGTCGTGGGGCACCAGATCGGTGGGGGCGCCTACGGCGTGCAAGAGCCCGCGCATCGGCATGTATTCGCCGAACGGCACCCGGCGGACCTTCTCGTACCGGTCGTACACATCGCCCTCTGGTGTGACCACCACCTGCGCGTTGATGAAGCGGTCATCGCCGGCGTCCTCGGTGATGCCGACGGCGAGCGGCGCGCCGATGCGGGCCGCCTGCTCGGCGATGGCGGCGAGTTCGGTGCTGCCCTCGAACGTGGGCACGTCGATCACGTTCTCGGGCCACAGAACAAGGTCGGCCGAACCGGAAGCGATGGTGCTGGTGGCGTCGAGGTGGCGCTGGAACACGGCCTCGTGTCCGGTGTTCACAGCGTGCGTACCCTGGGGCCCGCCGCCCTGCACCACCGTCACTCGGAGCGGAGCAGCATCGGCAATGGCGTGGGTGCCATCGGCCAACGGACTGACCGCCCACACTGCCAGCGCGGCGACGAATGCGACGACGCCGTGCCATTCACCCTTTGCGGTGACGCCTCGTTGCCGGGCGAGCGCGGGCACCACGGGTGACGGCCCCGCTAACGCAAAGCCGATCTGGAACGTGAACCACGTGAGCAGCAGTACACCTCCGACGCGCGCCATGCCGAGGAACGGGCCGCCCGCCTGCCCGATGGCCAGCGTGGCCAGCGGCACGCCGCCGAAGGGGAAGCACAGCCGCAAGGCTTCGGCAAGTGTGTGCGCAGCGGGTCGACCGATGACGCGCCACGGCCCTCGCGGTGCACTGAGCGCTGCAAGGCCATGAAACAAGGCGAACAGCAGGGTGGCGAGTACGTAACCGGGAGCGGTGAGGAACCACATCCACGCCATTCCGGGGCCGAGCCAACCGAATCCGAACACCATGCCCAGCGTGAGGCGCTGTCGACCGGTTTCAGCCTGCTGCAGGCTGGTCTCGAACAGTGCGATGCCCACGAAGGCCAATGGCCACCACCCCCACGGTGGGAGCGACATCGCCACCAGGAAACCTCCGAGCAGGGCATACGCCGAATGGCGGGTGGGGCGAAGGCGAGGGCGAATCACTGAATGGCGACGCTAGTCGGCGGCCTCCGTCGTGGTCGCACGACGCAGATACGACCACGCTTCGTCCGGTCCCTTGCCAGTTTCTTGATAGTTTCCATCTTGTTCGACACGGATTTCTCACCTAACGTGACACTGTGTCTTTTTGGACACGACGGGACGTATTGATCCGCTGGCTGCAATTGGTCGCTTCGCCGGCGGGGAGCGAGCAGCGAACCCACCCCATACAAGGTCGAGACGGGAATCTCGACCCTCTATTCGGAGGTTGGGATGTCACAGGTTCGCGGAGCGTTCCGAAGCGGAATCGGTCGATTGGCCATGGCAGTCATGCTGCTGCTTGGCCTGTTCACGGTCGCTCCGATGCTGTCGGGCACGGCCAGTGCCCAAATGGCGCATCTCGAGGCATCGGTCTCGTGCGACGGCACCGTCGACTGGAGTGCCACGTCGTGGTCGAAGGACGACCAGGGCAGCAACGACGATGTGCGCGTGCATCGCAGTTCCGATGGGGGCGCCGACGACGAGATCGGTCACGGTTCCTTCAGCGGCGACAACGGGTACACGTTCTCGGGCCAGTTCACCTGGCCCGAAGGCGTCACCACGATGGCCGTCTCCACGCATCCGCAGGGTGGTTGGGGTAGCGGCGACGACTCGAACGACGACGAGGGCCACGACTCGGTCGAGCTGTCGAAGCCCGACTGCGATGCCGAAGGGCATGTGGAGCACCAACTGCAGTGCGAGAACTCGGCGCCGGGTTACGGCGACGGCGACGCTTCCGTGGAGCTCACCAACCCGTCTGGGCCGTTCGGGCATGATGCCGAATTCGATGTCTACGAACCCGACCAGAGCGAGCACTACACCACCTATACGGTGCATGCAGGCGAGCGCCATAAGGTCGATTTCCACGGCCTCGAAGAAGGCCGCCATCACATCAAGATCTCCGAGGGTGGTCACGACCACTCCACCTACGTCGAGGTGAACTGCGATCAGGCAGTCCCCTCGGTGAGTTCCTCACAGGCGTGCATCAATGGCGCAGGCTCGATCACGGTGAATCTGTTCAACACCGGCGGCGAGACTGCAACGTTCTCGGTGGAGGACCCCTCCACCCATGTCGCCGAGACGGTGGAAGTAGCACCGAACGAATCGCAGAGCCGCACGTTCGCCGGTCTCGACGATGGCGAGTACACGGTGAAGGTGATGTCGGGTGAGGCCGACCTGTCGCAGTACTTCGAAGTGCACTGCGCTCCCGTAGTGGAGCCCCCGCATCCGCCGGCCTGCGAGATCAACGAAGGTGAAGGTGGCTACTACAACAGCACCAGCACATCGATGGAGACCGAGTCGAGCGTTGAGAACACCACCGGTGAGAGCACCGAGACCAGCGTGGAGAACACCACCGGTGGCAGCACCGAGACCAGCTCGTCGGGTTCTCGTCCCACCTACGGCGTGATGCATTCCGCCTCCTCGTCGTCCTCGTCCAGCAGTTCGTCGGTGAAGCCCAGCTCGTCCTCGTCGAGTTCGTCGGTGAAGCCGAGTTCGTCGTCGTCGAGTTCGTCGGTGAAGCCGAGCTCGTCCTCCACGAGCAGCACCGTGAAGGGTGAGAAACCCAGCTCGTCCAGCAGTTCGTCGGTGAAGCCGGGCTCGTCGTCCAGCAGTTCGTCGTCGAGTTCGTCGGTGGCTGGCGAGTATGAGTCGTCGTCATCGAGTTCGTCGGTGGCTGGCGAGTATGAGTCGTCGTCGTCCAGTTCTTCGGTCGCCGGAGAGTACGACTCGTCCACCAGCACCTCGATGGAAGGCGGCAATGGCGGAGAGTACGACTCGTCCACCAGCACCTCGATGGAAGGCGGCAATGGCGGCGAGTACGAGGTCGACCCCTGCAAGCCGCCCGAGGAGCATGCTCAGGGCAAGATCACCGTGGTGAAGGCGTGTGCCGACCACGATGGCCAGGTCACCATCACGCTCACCACTGTGGGCGGCTACGACGAAGTGGAATTCATCGTGGAAGGCACCACCTACAAGGTGGAGCCGGGTTACAGCATCAACGTCGTGATCGGTGGCCTCACCGATGGCACGCACCACATCAGCGTCCAAGCCGGATATCAGGATCTGTCCTTCGATGTCGAGATTGCGTGCGACCTGCCGCCGCGGGTGAGCGTGACGAAGGAATGCAAGGCGTTCGACGGCAGCGTGTCGATTCTTCTGGAGAATCTGGGCGACGACACCGATGCCACCTTCACGGTGGATGGTGTCGACCACATCGTGGCGCCGGGGGGTTCCACCACGGTGGTCATCGATGGCCTGCCGGATGGCGTGAATGCCATCCCGTTGGCGATCAACGGTGTACCGCAGCCCGATCTCACTGTGCTGATCAAGTGCAATCCCGTCATCGACGTGGTGGCCGAGTGCAACACGGTCTCGAACCTCGGTGAGGTCGACAGTTACTGGTTCACGGTCACCAACACCGAAGCAACCGACATCGAGATTGTCTGGGAAGGCGGCTCGACGATCGTTGCCGGTGGCACCACCGTGCGGATCCAGTCGGCGACGTCAGCCTTGACGATCAAGCAGAAGAACGGCGAAGTCATCAAGGCAGCGCCGTCGAGCAACGTGGTCTGCCGTCGCGATGTGGTGGTGGAGAAGTTGCTGATCGGTGCTCCTCTCACACCTGAGACCTACACCGTGATGGTGTCTCGCTGGGTGAACGGCGCCTACGTGCCGGAGCTGAGCTTCCAGGTGCAGCCTGGCAGCCCCGTGACGGTGCAGCTGCCCTCCACGCTCGATCCGGCCGGCATTCAGTACCGCATCGACGAGACGAACAAGGGCACAGCAGAGGACAGCGTGGTCACCCCCGATCAGTTCCTGTTGACCGGTCACCTGGGCGACGTCGTGCGGGTGAGCGTCACCAACCGCTTCGCGCCGCCGCCCACCACCACCACGGTGGTGGTGACTACGACCACGACGCCGGTGGCGGAAACCACGACCACCACCCCGGTGGTGGAGCCGACGACCACAACGACGCCGGTGGGCGAGACCACGACGACTACGACGCCGGTTGGTCCTACGGTTCCTCCGACGACGGAGCCGCCGGTTGGTCCGACCGTTCCTCCGACGACGGAGCCGCCGGTTGGTCCGACGGTGCCGCCGACGACCGTTCCTCCGACGACGGTTCCGCCGACGACCGTTCCTCCGACGACGGTTCCGCCGACCGTTCCCCCGACGACGGAGCCGCCGGTTGGTCCGACTGTTCCGCCGACGACCGTTCCTCCGACGACGGAGCCGCCGGTTGGTCCGACCGTTCCTCCGACCGTTCCTCCGACGGTTCCGCCGACGACGGAGCCGCCGGTTGGTCCGACGGTTCCGCCGACGACCACGACCACGCCGGTGGTGGCCACGACGACGACGATTGTTGACACGGGTGGGCCGACGACCACGACGGATCCGGGTGCTCCGACCACGACGGATCCGGGTGCTTCGACCACGACGGATCCGGGTGCTTCGACCACGACGACGATCGTTGAGGTCGGGGGGCCGACGACGGTCCCGACGCCCTGTTGCGACCCGGTACCCACCACGGATCCGAACACGAGTGTGTCGGTGGAGCCGCCGGTTCCGCCCATCACCGACCCGCTGCCCGTCACCGGTGGTAGCAACCCGCTGCCGCTGATGCTGATCGCCTTCGGGATCGCATGCATCGGTGGCTCGATGGTGCTGGTTCGCCGCCGGGCCTGAGGTCACGCCGACATGTGATGCTGGTCAGGCGCTGATCTGGAGTGATCCAGGTCGGCGCCTCACCTCATCGGCGTTCTCGGCACCGTGAGCGCATGCTTCTTGTCGCGACCCCATCACTATCCCTGGTGGCCAAGCCGCGACAAGAACGAGGTTCGACGCGCCTGGGGGGGGCACTACCGGCTACTCGACTCGCCAGCCCAGATGACACGCTCTCAGGCAGTGGTGAGTTGCAAGTGCACCACGATGCGCTGGCGCGTGCTGCCCGGCGGGTGGCAGGCGAACAGTGTGGCGGTGAAGCCATCGCTCTGATCGATGATGAACAGAGCGTTGGGGCGCACGACTTCGGTGCCGGTGACGGCGTACACGAAGCGGCCCTCCATCGTGGTGAAGATCACCTGGTCACCGGGAAGCAATTGATCGATGTTGCGGAACGGCCGATCGTGGCTGGTGCGGTGCCCCGCGATGACGGAGTTACCGCGGTGCCCCGGCTTCGCTGTGCCCGGCCAGTGACCGGGCCCACTGTCGAGCACCGTCAGCGAAACACCTTCGTACATGTTCTTGGTGACCCCGATCTTGGGAATCTCCAATGTGCCGATCTGCACCACCGCCACGTTGGCGTGCGGCGCCGGTGGCGGCTCGGGGATGGGCAGCGCCTCGGTGGTCGTGGTGGTGCTGGAGGTGGAACTCGTCGAGGTGGATGACGAAGTGGTGCTGGAGGTGGAACTGGTGGTGGTTGCTGCGGTGGTGGCCACCGTGTCGTCGAGTGTGGCCGCGGTGGGGCCATTGTTGCCGCTGCATGCGCCAATCGATAGCGCAGCGGCTGTGAGGAGCACCGTGCGTCGAATCATCGGTTTCATTGTGCCAGCCGCGCTGCTGCTTTGCCCGCGGAGTTGATGCACGCAGGCACGCCGATGCCGTGATAGCTGGCACCGGCAAGGGCGAGGCCAGCCGGAAGCGCGGCCTCGAGGTCGGCCACCCGTTTCGCGTGGTGTGGTCGGTACTGCGGAAACGCGCCGGACCACCGCGTGATGCGATGCGCGGACGGCGCCAAGCTGAGACCGAGATGGCGGCCGACTTCGTCGACTGCGGCGGCGAGCAGTTGGTCGTCGCCGAGGTGCAGCACGGGCAGTCCGTCGCGACCCAGCGAGATCCGAAGGATGACGCTGGATGCAGATGCCCAGTGTGACCACTTCTGAGAGCCGAACGAGACAGCGGTCACCAGCCGTTGCACCGGCTTGGGCACCAGGTAGCCGCTGAGCGCGGTGAGGTGTGCCGGCCAATCGGCTGCGGGGATAGCGAGTGTCACCATCGCCACATCGGCGGTGGGAATGGAGGCCAGCGTGCGTGCAGCGTCCGGCAGCATCGATTCGAGCAACGTGGCCGAGGCCGCTGCCGGGCACGCCAGCGCAACCCCATCGAACAACTCGCCGTTCACGCGCCATGCACTGCCGTCAGAGGCAAGTTCGCTGATACCGACCCCGCAGCGCAGTTCGGCTCCGGCTCCCTGTGCAGCCTCGGCGGTGCGCATGGCAAGGTCGCCCATGCCGCCCTGGGGGGCGTAGAACACAGGGCCGGCATTGGCTGACGGTGCGGGCATCGTTCGGCCCGCCATCAGGATGCTGCGCGCCTTGCCCGCAAGGTCGGCGATCTGCGGCACGGCGGCGAGACTGAAGTGGTCGGTGTCGGCGGCGTAGATGCTGCCCACAAGGGGATCGACGAGCCGCACGTGCACTTCGTTGCCGAACCGCGCACGCACGAAGCCACCGAGCGAATCGGGTTCCAGATTGGTGCGCCGCCGGAACGGTTCGGTGGCAGCGCGCAGCTTGCCTGCCCATGGGATGAGCTTGCTCTTCGCCAACGCCATCACGTCGGTGGGCATGCCGAGCAGCAGGCCTTGGGGGATGTCGTGCAGTTGATCCCACCAGACGGCGGCCTTTCCTGCGCTCGGCGACACGAGTTCGCTGCCAAGGCCAACCGCCTGCGCAAGACCGGTGCCCCACGGCAGCCTGGCAAGGAAGGCATCGGGTCCTTCATCGATGCCTGCGTGACCGGCAAACGGAGTCGTGAGGATCTTGCCTCCGAGCCGATGGTCGCGTTCGAACAGCACCACATCGATGCCCTGCTGCGCAAGGGCGTGGGCTGTGGCCAGACCGGCGATCCCTCCGCCGACCACGGCGATGCGGCGAGTACCGGCGGTCATGGGTCAGACCGCTGCGATCACTCGCTGGGCAAGAGCAGCCATGACGGCGGGGTTGTCGTTCACGCACGCGGTGCGAGCGAATGCCATGCCGAGCCCGGCTGCACGAGCCGCGGCCTCAATGTCGAGGTCGTACAACACCTCGAGGTGGTCGGCCACGAAACCGACAGCGCTGATCAGCACGCCGCGTTGGTGATCGGCATCGTTCTCCGCGGCAGCGAGATCGTCGATGACCGTGAGGATGTCGGGACCCAACCACGGTTCGGGGGTGCGACCAGCGCTCTGCCAGGCGATCGACCAGTTGCTCCATTGCGAAAGGCCCACCTTCTCGGCGACGGCCACGGCGGTGCTGCGGAGTTCATCGGGATACGGATCGCCGGCATCGACGATGCGCTGCGGAAGCGAATGAGCCGTGAAGAGCACCTTGGTGTCGGCCGGCATGGTGTCGAGCTTCGCCTTCAGGTCGTCGGCGATGAACTGCACGTACGCCGGCTCGGTGGCCCAACTCTCGATACCGCTTACCGTGATGCCGTGCGGTTCTGCGGCGGCCTTCGCCCGGTCGAGGTACTGGCCGATGGAGTACGACGAGTAGTGCGGAGCGAGCACCAGGCCCACGATGTGTCGGAAGCCCTGGGCGGCGATGGCATCGACCGCAGCTTCGATCTTCGGATCGGCGTGCTTCAGGCCGAGGCTCACCTCATACTGACCGGGTGCTGCGGCATCGAGGGCGTGTTGCAGCGCGGCGCGCTGTGCCTCGGTGCGTGCGGCCAACGGGCTGGTGCCACCGAGCGCGTCGTAGCGGGCGATGAGGTCGGCCAGCGCTTCCTCGGTGGGCGGACGGCCGCGGCGGATGTCGGTGTAGTACGGCAGGATTTCTTCCGGAGTGCGGGGCGTGCCGTAGGCCATCAGCAGTACGGCGGTTCGGTCGGCGTTGGTCATCGTGCGGTCCGTTCGTGCACGCGTGCCGCAACTGCGGTCAACACGTCGGGGTTGGTGGGCGGGTGGACCCCGTGGCCGAGGTTGAAGATGTGGCCCGGGTGGCCGTCGTTATCGGCCAGTACGGCATCGGTGCCGGCAAGCGCCGCTTCGATGCCCGCCAGCGCCAGTACCGGGTCGAGGTTGCCCTGCACCACGAGGTCGGCACCCATACGAGCACGAGCCTGCTGGATGGGGGTACGCCAGTCGAGCCCGAGGATGCTCGGGCCCGCGGCGCGCATGCTCTCCAGCAGGTGGTCGCAACCCACGCCGTAGTGAATACCGGGTGCATCGGGATGCAGCTCGCGCAGTGCCGAGAACACGGCCCGCGAATGTGGCAACACGAAGCGGTCGTAATCGATGCGGCTCAGCGTTCCGGCCCAACTGTCGAACAATTGAAAGGCCCGGCCACCGTTCGAGAGCTGGCTGGAGATCGAGGCCACGGCGTGCTGCACCAGTCGTTCCATCAGCGCCTGCCACAACTCGGGAGCGGTGTGCATCATCCGCTTGGTGTGTTCGTAGGTGCGGCTAGGCCGCCCCTCGATGAGGTAGCTCGCCACGGTGAACGGGGCGCCGGCGAACGCCAGCAACGGCACGGCAGGCGACAGTTCGTTCGCCAGAGTGCGCACCGTGTCGAGCACATACGGGGTGTCGGACTCGGGTTCGAACTCACGCAGTCGCGCCAGATCGTCGATGCTGCGGAACGGCTGGGAGCAGACCGGGCCGGTGCCGGGCGCGACATCGATGCCGAAGCCCACCGCGTGAGCTGGCACCACGATGTCGCTGTAGAGCACGGCAGCGTCGACGCCGTAGCGGCGCACCGGCTGCAGCGTGAGTTCCACCGACAGGTCGACCTGCTTGATCGCGTCGAGGATGCTGCCCTCGCCGCGCAGAGCGCGGTATTCCGGCAGGCTGCGGCCCGCCTGCCGCATGAACCACACGGGTGTGTGAGCGGCGGGGCGACCGGCCGCGGCATCGAGGAACGGCACGCTGGACGACATCGTCCGGCACGCTATCTGAGGACGCCGTAGAGCAGGATGTCGGCCATGACTGAACTGTTCTCTCTCCAGGGCAAGACCGCACTCGTCACGGGCGGCAGCCGCGGTATCGGCTTCATGATTGCCACCGGCCTCCTGCAGGCCGGCGCCAGTGTGGTGATCAGTGCGCGCAAGCAGCACGAACTCGACGACGCCAAGGCGGCGCTGAGCCAGTTCGGTGATGTGCACGCCGTCCGCGCCGATGTGAGCACGCTGGAAGGCGTGGAGGCACTGGCCGCTGAAGTGAGTGCCCATTTCCCGGTGCTGAACATTCTGGTCAACAACGCCGGCGCCACCTGGGGTATGCCGCTCGACGACTTCGACGAGAACGCCTGGGACAAGGTGATGGACACGAACGTGAAGGGTGTGTTCTTCCTCACCCAGAAGCTGCTGGCGAACCTTCGCGCGGGGGCATCGCACGAGGACCCGGCCCGCGTCATCAACATCGGCTCGATCGATGGTTTGCACGTGAACCCGATGGACACCTATAGCTACGCCGCCAGTAAGGCGGGGGTGCACCACCTCACCCGCGCGCTCGCTCGCAAATTGGGCCCGGAGTTCATCACGGTGAACGCTGTGGCCCCCGGCCCGTTCGAGAGCAAGATGATGGCCGCCACGCTGAAGTCGTTCGGCGACAACATCGCCGCCTCGGCGCCGTTGCGTCGCATCGGCCGACCCGACGACATGGCCGGTGTGGCGGTGTTTCTCTCCAGCCGGGCTGGCAGTTACATCACGGGTGCGGTCATCCCGGTGGATGGCGGCATCGGCACCACGGTCTGATCAGGTCGGGGAAAACCGTCTGAGTGGTGGGCGGAAGCGGCGCCGATAGAGTTCCGAGTTGCTTGTTTTCGGGTCTTCGCCCGAACAAGGTCCATTTTCTCATGTCGCAGCATCACCCCGATCTTCCCGCTGAGCAGGAGTTCATCGACTTCGCGTACCGTTGTCTCGAACAGAGCAAGGCCGACGCGTGGAAGATGCGCGGACTCCACGAGGGCACCCTTGGCGGCACGTTCCAGGCGCGCTACGAGCGCGATGTCTTCGATGAGGCCGTGTTCAACCGCCTCACACAACTCGACCTCGGCAACATGGCCCTGGTCTTCGGTCGGATCGACCGAGGCACGGAGCAGCCCGATGTATTCGAGAGCTTCCACATCGGCCGCCTGGCCGTGGCCGACGAACACGCCGACCCAGTGGTGGTGGACTGGCGGGCGCCCATCGCCGAACCGTTCTATCGCGCCACCGGGCGCGAATCGCTGGGTCTGGCTCGCCGCCGCCACTTCCATGTGCAAGGCCGCCAGTTGCTCGGTATCGAGGACGAACTCTTTGGTGCCGGTCACCTCGGCATCGGTGCCGAAGGCGACAGCGCGACGCAAGCCTCCCCGGACGGCATTCGTGGCTACAGCACGCTGCTCGCGGTGCTGTCGCGCGGCCGCACCGGCCAACTCGGCGACATCGTGGCCACCATCCAGGGGGAGCAGGACGAGATCATTCGCTCGCCGCAGGCCGGTGTGCTGGTGGTGCAGGGTGGTCCGGGTACCGGCAAGACCGTGGTGGCACTCCACCGTGCCGCCTATCTGCTGTACACGTACCGCTTCCCGCTGGAAGACCAGGGCGTGTTGGTCATCGGGCCAAACCGAGTGTTCCTGCGCTACATCGAACGCGTCTTGCCGTCGCTCGGCGAAGCGGGTGTGGAGCAGGCGGTGTTGGCCGATCTGGTCTCCGATGTCACCTGGGCGCGCTACGGCATCGACCCTGCCGATTCGCCGCTGGCTGGAAGGGTGAAGGGCGACATGCGTATGGGTCTGGTCATCGACCAGGCCGTCACCGACCGCGAGCGGCCGCTGCGCGACGACCTCGTGGTGCCATTCCGCACCGGCTATCTCCGGCTTCGGGCCGACGAAAGCCAGCGCATCGTGCGTGCGGCGCAGCGGCGTTTCCGCCGCCACAATGCGGCGCGTCGTTGGGTGGAGGGCGAGATCTGGGCCGCGATGGCGGCGTCGTCGCGAGTTGCGGAGGTCACCCCGAACGAGGTGCGCGACGCAATCCGTTCGCTCCCCGAGGTCCGCCAGGCGCTGGAACGCATGTGGCCGGTGCTCACCCCTGCGCAATTGCTGCACGACCTGTTTGGTAGCAAAGCACTGTTGAAGCTGGCGGGCCACAAGCACCTCAGCGAGACCGAGTACCTGTCGCTGTACCGACCGCGGGCCGCCGATGTGCAGGATGTTCGCTGGACCGAGAACGATGTGGCGCTGCTCGACGAAGCGCGTAGCTATCTCGGCACCAGGCCCAGCAAGAACAAGACCGAAGAGCACGATGAGATCCGCACCTACGGCCACATCGTGGTGGATGAAGTACAAGACCTTACGCCGATGCAGCTGCACATGGTGGCCCGTCGCTCATTGAACGGCAGCATGACGGTGGTGGGCGATCTGGCGCAGGCCACGGGTGCACTTGCGCCCAACGATTGGGACGATGTGCTGCGCTTCCTGCCCACGCAGAAGGGCTCGCGGGTCATCGGCCTCAGCGTGGGCTATCGAATCCCCGGCCAGATCATGGAACTGGCGAACCGGGTGATGATGGCAGCAACGCCCACATTGCGAGCTCCCAGCAGCGTGCGCGAGGGCGATGAGCACCCCGAGTTCGTGAGGGTGGCGTCCTCGGAATTGTTGGCGTCCGTGGTGGCTGCCACCAAGGAGATGGACACCGACATCGGCGACGGCAACATCGCGGTCGTCGTGCCCGACTCGCTGTTCGAGTCGGTTGCAGCGGCATTGAGCGCAGCCGGGATCGAGCATGGCGAAGCCACGCGGTCGGGTCTCGAGATGGGCATCACCGTGGTGCCCGTCAGCGTGGTGAAGGGCCTGGAACTCGACGGCGTGATCGTGGTGGAGCCGGCCCGCATCGTGAGCGACCAGGTACAGGGCCTGCGTGCCCTGTATGTGGCGCTCACGCGCAGCACCAAGCGGCTCACCATTGTGCATGCCGAGGAGCTACCCGACGCGATGCGCTGAGCTCGGGGCCGTCGGCGGGGTGTGCGGCTGCTTATGCTCGGCCACGTGATCGCCTCGCTTGCTCGTCAGTTCTCGGTGGATGGTGTTTCCCTGGCATGGGATCGTTGGGGTTCGGATGGCGGTGATGCTCCGTTCGTGCTGTGTCACGGCTTCTCCGGTTCGTCGCACGACTTCGCGCTGACCATCGAGGACCTCGCTGTCAAGCGCCCCGTGATGGCCATCGACCACCGCGGGCACGGTCGATCCGAGAAGCTCGGCGCCGTGGACAGCTACTCCATCGACCGTTTGGCCGCCGATCTCACGGCGTTCATCGAGGCCGAAGGCCAAGGACCTGTTGACCTCCTCGGACACTCGATGGGCGGTGCCATCAGCCTGCGGCTCACGCTGGCTCGCCCCGACCTGGTTCGGTCGCTCATCCTCATGGACACCAGTGCATGGTCGTTCGTGCCGCCGGATCCGGCCATCGCCGCGCTGATGGCCGGGTTCATTGCATCGTTCGATCCGTCACGAGGCCTGCCGGATCTGGCGGCCATGGGTGGTCCGGAACAAGATCTCATTGCCACCGCCACGTCGGCGGAGTGGCAGGCGGTGAAGGAAGCGATGGCGTCCTCATTCGACCCGTATGCGATGAAGGCGCTGGGCACCGAGTTGTTCAGCGGCAGCCTCGAGGCTGTCCGCCCTCGGCTCGGCGAGATCTCCTGCCCCGTCAGCGTGATCGTCGGTGAACATGATCATCCGTTCGTCGATCAGGCTGCCGACCTGACCGCAGCGGTCGGCGATGGTCGGCTCTCGGTGATCGCCGGTGCGTACCACTCCCCGCAATTGACGCATCGAGCGGAGTGGATGGCGGCGGTCGAAGGCCACCTGGCGAGAGTCTGAGCCGCTCAGCTGAGCAAGGAGTCGGCCAGCGACTGAATGTTGCGGTAGGCGCGGTCGGCGTCGGCAGGGCGGCTTCGGTCGGCGGCTTGGCGGCAGCGGCGTACCACGAACTCGAACGACGGGACGAGGTCGGTGTTGATCGAGGTGATCTCCGGCCGCATGGCAGCCCACAGTTGCTCGATGTAGGTGGCGCTCTGGTCGTCGCCCTGGTTCGCCGCCACCTTCTCGCTCAGCGCCTTCACCTCGGCCACCATCAGCGGCAGCAACTCCTCGACGGTGCCCACCGGCAAGGTGGTAGCGGGGACAACCGTGCTGGTGGTGGCCTGCAAGCTCGAGTCGAAGGTGGTGGCACTGCAGCCGGACAGCACCACGGTGAGCGTGGTGGCGGCGACCAGTCGGCGGTTCACGCAAGCACCAGGATGCGGGCGCTGGCGAAGGAACCCACGCCGATGTGGCGGCCTTCGATCTCGATGGTGACCGTGCCATCCGGTGATGCCGCCGTGATGAGGCCGGTGTGGCCGGGCAGGATGTTGCTGTCTTCGAGGAAGTCGAGCAACCCGGGCGTGAACTCCAACTCTTCGGGAATCCGCGACACGGTGAACGAGCCGCCAACGGCGATGTCGGCGAGCGGCACCATGTTCGGGGCATCGTCCGATGACCCTGGGATGGGGTTGCCGTGCGGGCACGTGGTGGGGTTGCCGAGCACCCGATCCATGGCTGCTTCCACGGCGTCGCTCATCACGTGTTCCCA
>CAIXIJ010000128.1 GCA_903919455.1 uncultured Acidimicrobiaceae bacterium
GAGCACCGCGGCGCCACCGGCGCCGAGGCCGACAGCGGTGACGGCGCCGGCATTCTGATCCAGATCCCCGATCGATTCCTGCGGGCAGTGGCGCCGTTCGAGCTGCCCCCCGTGGGGAGCTACGCGGTGGGGCTGGGCTTCCTGCCCGCCGACATCGGTGACGCCGACAAGGCGCAGAACGCGATTGCGAGCATCATCGCCGAAGAAGGCTTGACGGTGCTGGGCTGGCGCGACGTGCCGGTGAACCCGGACTGCCTCGGCACGACCGCCCGTTCCGTGATGCCCAGCTTCCGGCAGTTGTTCGTTGCCGACCCCGCCGGTGCCGCCGGGATCGATCTCGATCGCAAGTTGTTCGTGGCACGCAAGCGGATCGAACACGAATTGCCCGCCGAGCAGACCACCTTCTTCCCGTCGCTCAGCAGCCGAACCCTGATCTACAAGGGAATGTTCACTACGCCGCAGTTGGCCGTGTTCTTCACCGATCTGGCCGATGAGCGGATGGAGAGCGCGCTGGCACTGGTGCACAGTCGCTTCAGCACGAACACGTTCCCCAGTTGGCCGCTGGCCCATCCGTACCGGTTCATCGCCCACAACGGTGAGATCAACACCGTGCAGGGCAACCGCAACTGGATGCGCACCCGTGAGAGCCTGCTGGCGAGCGATCTGCTGCCCGGGCTGGAGCGGGCGTTCCCGATCTGCACCGTTGGCGGCAGCGACTCGGCGAGCTTCGACGAGGTGCTGGAGTTGCTGCACCTCAGCGGCCGCAGCCTGCCGCACGCGATGTTGATGATGATCCCCGAGGCGTGGGAGAACCACGACACGATGGATGCCGAGAAGCGGGCGTTCTACCGCTTCCACTCGTCGCTGATGGAACCCTGGGACGGCCCGGCCAGCGTGTGCTTCACCGATGGCACGGTCATCGGCGCCGTGCTCGATCGGAACGGTCTGCGCCCCAGCCGCTACTGGGTGACCGACGATGATCTCGTGGTGCTGGCCAGCGAGGTGGGCGTGCTGGAACTCGACCCGGCGAAGGTGGTTCGCAAGGGTCGTCTGCAGCCGGGCCGCATGTTCCTCATCGACACGGCACAGGGTCGAATCGTGGAAGACGATGAAGTCAAGCGGTCGTTGGCGCAGGCGCAGCCCTACCAACAGTGGCTCGACGAGGGCCTGGTGGAACTGAACGAGTTGGCCGACCGCGAGCACATCGTGTTCAGCCGGCAGAGCGTGCTGCGCCGCCAGCAGATGTTCGGCTACACGCACGAGGAGCTGAAGGTCATCATCGGTCCGATGGCAAAGAGCGGCCTCGAGCCGCTGGGCTCCATGGGTACCGACACGCCCATCGCGGTGCTCAGCGAGCGTTCACGATTGCTATTCGACTATTTCCAGCAGTTGTTCGCACAGGTCACCAACCCACCCCTCGACGCCATCCGCGAAGAAGTGGTCACCTCGGTGGGTTCCACCGTTGGCCCCGAGGCAAACCTGCTGGCACCCGGACCGGAGAGCTGCCGCCAACTGGTGCTGCCGTTTCCGGTGATCGACAACGACGACCTGGCCAAGATCATTCACATCAACGACGACGGCGGATATCCCGAACTGGCCGCCGTGGTGGTGAGCGGTCTGTACCGAGTGGCCGGTGGCGGCCTCGCGCTGAAGCGGGCGCTCGACGCCGTGCGCAGCGAGGTGAGCAAGGCCATCGCCGACGGCGCTCGCATCATCGTGCTCAGCGACCGCAACAGTGATGAGGTCTACGCGCCCATTCCCAGCCTGCTGCTGACCGCAGCGGTGCACCACCACCTCATCCGCGAGAAGCAGCGCACGATGGCGGGCCTCGTGGTGGAGTGCGGCGATGCGCGCGAGGTGCACCACATGGCGTTGCTCATCGGCTACGGCGCTGGAGCCATCAACCCGTATCTCGCGTTCGAGACCATCGAGGACATGGTGCGCGAAGACCTGCACGGCTTGGGTGCGGTAGAGCCGCACAAGGCCGTGAAGCAGTACATCAAGGCCGCCGGCAAGGGTGTGCTGAAGGTGATGAGCAAGATGGGCGTCAGCACCGTCGCCAGCTACACCGGCGCTCAGATCTTCGAAGCCATTGGCCTGGGCAGCGAACTCGTCGACGAGTTCTTCACCGGCACGGTCAGCCGTCTGGGCGGCATCGGCCTCGAGGAGATCGCTGCCGAGGTGGCCACTCGTCATGCCGCAGCGAATCCGCGTCGCCCCGAGGAACGTGCCCACCGCAAGCTGGAACTTGGTGGTGAATACCAGTGGCGTCGCGAGGGCGATGTCCACCTGTTCAACCCTGAAACCGTGTTCAAGCTGCAGCACGGCACGCGTGCTCGCCGTTACGACATCTTCCAGCAGTACACCGCGATGGTCGATGGCCTGTCTCGCGAGGCGGCCACGCTGCGCGGCCTGTTCGAGTTCGCCAGCGATCGCGCACCGGTGTCCATCGACGAGGTCGAGCCCGTCAGCGACATTGTCAAGCGGTTCAGCACCGGGGCTATGAGCTACGGCAGCATCAGTGCCGAGGCACACGAGACGCTCGCCGTCGCGATGAATAGCATCGGCGCCAAGAGCAATACCGGCGAAGGCGGCGAAGACAGCGACCGCCTGTACGACCCCGAGCGGCGCAGCGCCATCAAGCAGGTGGCCAGCGGCCGTTTCGGCGTGACCAGCGAGTACCTGGTGAACGCCGACGACATCCAGATCAAGATGGCCCAGGGCGCCAAGCCCGGTGAGGGTGGTCAGCTGCCCGGCCACAAGGTGTACCCGTGGGTGGCCAAGACCCGCCACAGCACGCCCGGCGTGGGCCTCATCAGCCCGCCGCCGCACCACGACATCTATTCCATCGAAGACCTCAAGCAGCTCATTCACGACCTGAAGAACTCCAACCCGCTGGCTCGCGTGCACGTGAAACTGGTGTCGGAGGTGGGTGTGGGCACGGTGGCTGCCGGCGTGAGCAAGGCAAAGGCCGACGTGGTGCTCATCAGCGGTCACGATGGCGGCACGGGTGCCAGCCCGCTCACATCGCTGAAGCATGCCGGTGCGCCATGGGAGTTGGGCCTGGCCGAGACGCAGCAGACGCTGTTGTTGAACGGCCTACGCGATCGCATCGTGGTGCAGGCCGATGGCCAGTTGAAGACCGGCCGCGATGTGGTGATCGCTGCGCTGCTTGGAGCTGAGGAGTTCGGTTTCGCCACCGCGCCGTTGGTGGTGAGCGGTTGCATCATGATGCGTGTCTGCCACCTCGACACGTGTCCGGTTGGCGTTGCGACGCAGAACCCGGAGTTGCGCAAGCGGTTCAGCGGTAAGCCCGAGTTCGTGGTGAACTTCATGGAGTTCATCGCCGAAGAGGTGCGTGAGCACATGGCGACGCTCGGCTTCCGCACGATGGACGAAATGATCGGCCACGTGGAGGTGCTCGACACTCGCGACGCCATCACGCATTGGAAGGCCAAGGGCCTCGACATCAGCCCGATCCTCGCAGTGCCGCAGAACCCGTACGGCCAGACGCTGCACCACTCGGTGGAGCAGGACCACGACCTGGCCTTTGCTCTGGACCGCCGACTCATCGAGATGTGCGAGCCCGCCATCGAGCGCGGCGAAAAGGTGTCGATCGATCTCGCGGTGAAGAATGTGAACCGCACGGTCGGCACCATGCTCGGCAACGCCATCACCAAGAAGTACGGCGGTGCCGGTCTGCCCGACGGCACCATCTCGCTGAACTTCCGTGGTTCGGCAGGTCAAAGCTTTGGTGCTTTCGTGCCCAGCGGTGTCACGCTCATGCTGGAAGGCGACGCCAACGACTACGTCGGTAAGGGTCTCAGCGGTGGGCGAGTGGTGGTGCGTCCGGATCGTCGTTCGCCCTTCGAGGCGGAGCACAACATCATCGCCGGCAACGTCATCGGTTACGGCGCCACCGGCGGCGAGATCTTCTTGCGTGGCATCGTGGGCGAGCGCTTCTGCGTGCGTAACTCCGGAGCCACCGCGGTGGTGGAAGGCGTGGGCGATCACGGTTGTGAGTACATGACCGGCGGTCGCGTGGTGGTTCTCGGCCCCACCGGACGCAACTTCGGCGCCGGTATGAGCGGCGGTATCGCGTACGTGTACGACCCCGACGACGTGTTCGCCGCGAAGTTGAACGGCGAAATGGTGCGACTCCAGGAGTTGGAGCCCAGCGATGCCGAGTTCCTACATCAGACCGTTTCCGACCATGTGCGTCACACGGAGTCCGCGGTGGGCGCCCGCATCCTTGCGGCATGGCCGCAGGAAGTGTTGAGGTTTAAGCGGGTGATGCCCATCGACTACCAGCGAGTGTTGGGCGTGATGCAACAGGCAGAGGCCGATGGCCTCGACGAGGAGCAAACTCTTTCGAAGGTGATGGAGGCCAGCCGTGGGTGAGGTCACAGGATTCCTGCAATGGGTGCGCGTCACCCCGAAGCACCGCCCCGTGGAGGAGCGCCTGAAGGACTGGAACGAGGTGTATCTCGACTTCCCGGCGGAGACGCTGAAGTTGCAGGCCGGTCGTTGCATGGACTGCGGCATTCCGTTCTGCAACAACGGGTGTCCGCTCGGCAACCTCATTCCCGACTGGAACGATCTGGTGTACCGCGAGCACTGGCGCGACGCCATCGATCGCCTGCACGCCACGAACAACTTCCCCGAGTTCACGGGTCGGTTGTGCCCGGCGCCGTGTGAGAGCGCCTGTGTGTTGGGCATCAACAGCGACCCGGTCAGCATCAAGCAGGTCGAGGTCGAGATCATCGACGAGGCATGGGAGCAGGGTTGGGTCACCCCTCAGGTGCCCACCGTGCGAACCGGCAAGCGCATCGTGGTCATCGGCTCCGGTCCGGCTGGTTTGGCGACTGCCCAGCAACTCACCCGTGCGGGGCACGAGGTGGTCGTGCTCGAGCGGTCGGATCGCATCGGCGGGTTGCTGCGATACGGCATTCCCGAGTTCAAGATGGAGAAGCGCCACCTCGACCGTCGCATCGCTCAGATGGAGGCCGAGGGCACGGAGTTCCGCACCAACGCCGTCGTCGGCGGCGGTATCGATGTGGACGTGCTGCTTGCGTCGTACGACGCGGTGGTGTTGGCGGCTGGCGCCACGGCGTGGCGCGACCTGCCGGTGCCGGGCCGCGAGTTCACGGGCGTGTATCAGGCAATGGAGTACCTGCCCCTGGCGAACCGCGAGCAGGAGGGCGACGGTCCCGCCGCCATCAACGTTGCTGGCAAGCACGTGGTGATCATCGGCGGTGGCGACACCGGTGCCGACTGCCTCGGCACTGCACACCGCCAGGGGGCAGCGTCGGTGACGCAGCTCGAGATCATGCCGCATCCACCCGAGAAGCGGAATGCCGGTGGCAACCCGTGGCCGCAGTTCGCCATGGTCTACAAGGTCACCTCTGCCCACGAAGAGGGCGGCGAGCGGCTCTACAGCGTGAACACCGAACGCTTCCTCGACGACGGCAGCGGCAACCTGCGAGCACTGTTGATCCACGAGGTGCAGATGGTGGATGGCCGCTTTCAGAAGGTGGAGGGCACCGACCGAGAACTGCCCGCCGACTTCGTGTTCCTCGCCATGGGCTTCGTCGGACCGGAGAAGGGCTCCTGGCTCGACCAGCTCGGTGTAGGGCTCGACGAGCGCGGCAACGTGGCGCGCAACGATGCGTACATGAGCACGGTGCCGGGTGTGTTTGTGGCCGGCGACATGGGCCGCGGCCAGAGCCTCATCGTGTGGGCCATTGCTGAAGGGCGGTCGTGCGCCGCCGGCGTGGACCGTTGGCTGATGGGGGAGACGCAGCTGCCTGCACCCATCCCGCCCTCAGCGCGCCCACTTCAGTGACGCCGCGACGTAGTCTCTCGGGCATGAAGACTTCGTGGCTGGTTCCCGTCTGCGCCGGTGCTGCGCTGCTGTTCAGTGCGTGTGGCGATAGCGCTACCGCCACCACGTCATCGGTGCTGAACCTCGAGAGCACGAATTACCACACGCTGCCGCCCACCCCCTCCACTCTCGCGCCTGCCACTTCGGTCACGGGTGGTGGTGGCGATGTTGGAACGGGGGTGCCGGCGGGCACCGTCACTACCGACGTCACGCTGTACACCATCAAGAAAGGCGACGTGCCGTTCACGGTGGCGAATCGCTACAGCGTCGGCCTCGACGCTCTGAACTTGGCCAACGCCGACACGCCCGGTTACAGCGCGTTCTACGTCGGTTTGAAGATCAAGATCCCGGCCGGGGCCGTCATTCCCGATCCGTCGGCCACGCCCACCACGCAGCCCAGCACTGATCCCACCACGCCGGCGGAAACCACCACCACGTTGGCTGGAGGCGGTTCGAACTGCGCACAGGGCAGCTACACGATTCAGGATGGCGACCTTCCGAGCACGGTGGCCACGAAGTTCAACGTCACCGTGGCGCAACTCGACGCAGCGAACGCGAACACCAAGGGCTACAAGAACTTCATCGTCGGTGTGAAGATCATCATCCCGGCCAGCAACGCCACCGGCTGCGGCTGAGCCCGGGCGGCATGCTCACCGCGATTGAAGGTCGTGTACTGGGTTGCCTTCTGGAGAAGGAACGCACCACACCCGACCAGTATCCGCTCACGTCGAACTCGCTGGTATCTGCGTGCAACCAGAGCACATCGCGCGAACCCGTGATGCGTCTCGACGACCATGAGGTTGATGCTGCACTGCTGTCGCTGAAGGGGCAGGGGTTGCTGCGCTTCGTGCACCCCACGCACGGCCGCAGCGTCACTCGCTACCGACAGGTGGCCGACGAGTCGTGGGGCCTCGAGCCCGATGCCGCAGCAGTGATATCGGTGCTACTACTGCGCGGCCCGCAGACTGCAGCCGAGTTGCGTTCGCGCACCGAACGGCAGCATGAGTTCTCCAGCGTCGATGCGGTGGAGGCGGTGCTGCAGGGTTTGGCCGCCGCCGATCAAGTGGTGCTGCTCGAGTGTCAGCCCGGCCAGAAGGAAGCTCGTTGGCAGCAACGCATCGCCGAGGAGCCGGAGGTGGTGTGGTCGGCCGCCCCCGTGGCGGCCGATGCGGTGCGCGGCAGCGTCGCCGAGCGCATGGCTGCGCTCGAGGCCCGCGTCGCCCGCCTGGAGGCAGCCCTCGCCGACCTGCTTCCCCCCGAATCATCCGACCCGCCCCACCCTCTTCCCGCCGAGACGCCAACTTGAGAGGAGTCGCGCCCACGGGCGCGACTCCTCCCGAATCCGAGAGTCTTCCCGCCCACGGGCGTGGCATGACCCGAGTACCGGAGAAATCGCGCCCGACCGGTGTCGGGGAGGGTGTCGTGATCAGCCGAGGTCGGGCCAGCGGCGGCGCTGGCGGCGACGCTGACCGGCCTTGCCGAGCTTGCGGTGCTCCGCCAATGCCCACTGGCGCCGCCAAGAGTTGTACTCCGGCCCGGTGAGCTTGGGGTTCGCCCCGGCTGCGGCATTCTTGCGAGCCGTCCAGAAGTCGGTGAGGGCCTCGTCGCCGAGGGCCGTCACGGCGGCCTCGATGCGGGCATTGAAGCGGCGGGTGTTCTCGCCATCCTCTGGCCACAGCGGTGATCCGAAGACCACCTTGGTGGCACCGGGCTTCGGGCGTTTCATGCCCTTGCCGTAGATGCTGCCGGTGCCGTCGATGAACACGGGCACCACGGGTACTCCGGTGCGGCCGGCCAGGTAGGCGGCGCCGCCCTTGAACTCCTGGCCCCAGCCGTCGGGTGAGCGACCGCCCTCCGGGTAGATCACCAGGCTCCATCCGGTGTCGATCAGGCGGCGCAGTTCGTCGCTGCTCTTGCGGGTGGTGACCTCGCGCTCGATCGGGAAGGCATTCAACGCCAATGCGGAGAGCGTGCCCTTCACTCGCTTGTCGAAGAAGTAGTCGGCGGCGGCAGCGATGACCAGTTTCTTGCGAAACGCGGGTGGCATCACCGAAATGAGGAGCGGCGTATCCACATGGCTGTGGTGGTTCGGGGCGAAGATCACAGCCGGCAATGGATCTTGTTCCAGCAGATCGTGCAGCCGATCGACCCCTTCCACCTCGGGGCTGGCGATGGCCTTCACCATTGCGGTCATCGGACCGCGGGTGATCATGCTGCGGGCAACGCGGGCGGGTGCCTTGCGCGCCCAGGCCGTCTCGAAGTCGCTGCCCAGGGTGTTCTTCTCCGGCGGCATCACCACGCCCTTCGGGCGGCTGGGGCGGCGGTAGGGGAAGCCCAGGTTGCGGGCAGGGCGCAGCACGGTCTGCAACGCCGAACTCGCGGCGTCGCCGACCTTGGCGACCTTGCGCAGTTGCGCGACGGAGGCGGTGCGCTTGTCGCTCACTGGACGTCGGCCACCAGCAGGGAGGGCACGTGCAGGTGCGAGATGGTGGGCGTGCGGCCTACCACATCGCTGGCGATCTCGAACGCGTCATCCATCGTGGATGCCGGGGTGAAGCCGAGGCGGCGCACCGTTGGGGCATCGCCACCAACGATGATCACCTTGCCGGCGTGCTGCTGGCCGTGGGCACCCCAGTACCAGGCGTAGAACGGGTGAACGCCGTGATAGGCGTTACCGGTGCGGTACAGGTGTCGGTACCACTCGTCCTCGGCGTACTGCTTCTCCCACTTCTGGCCCATCACCACGGGGTCGGTGGTGTCGGTGAGTACCTGCTCGAAGAAGTCGATGTAGCTCGGGTGGTGCACCGGGTTGAAGTCGCGATACGTGGGGTGGGTCATGATGATGACGCCGCCTTCGCGCACCAGTGGCTTGTTGCGGTACATGTTGAACAGGTAGCCGAGGCCCATGCACATCACGAGCACCGGGTTCATCACGCTGTCGGGGTTGTAGGGCGACACGAACGGAATGCCCAGGGTGAGGATGTCGGTCTGGCCCTCCACCGGCACGAGCTGTTGCTCGAACACCTTCGCCAGCGTGATCTCGTGCACGGCCGACGTTTCGCCTGCCTGCACACTGGTCATCTGATGCGGGCTCTGGATGTCGTGGAACATCTTGCGTCGTGCCTTCACCGGCAGCAGGTTGAGGCCCTTGGTGACGCCCAGGTACGTGGCGCGGTCCTTGGCGGTCCACTCCCACTCGCGCTTGTTGATGAACGAGAACTGCTCGGGAAACATGTCGGTGTTCAGCGTGCTCTCGATCTGGAACAGCTTCGGTCCGTGATCGCGCAGCACCTTGCCCAGCCGCCAGATGCTCTTGTGCAGTGCGGAGTGCTCGCGGTGACCCATGAGGCTCTTGGTGTTCTGCAGTGTCTCACCGGTGTGGTGGTGGCTCAGACAGCGGTAGCTGGCGAGGCCGGTGGTGATGCTCTTCCAACCGCCATCCATGGACACCGAGTTGATGTTCACGTAGATCACCAGATCGCTGTCGGCCGCACGCTTGTTGATCTCCAACACTTCGCCGTGATCGGTGGTGCCGATGATGGTGAGGTTGTCGGGGTCTTCCGCGTCGTGCTGGTAGAGCATGCCGCGCGGGTGGAACGCGTCGTAGACGCGATCACCGAGTGCGTGGCGCAGTTCGTACTCGTGCATGCGACGGTGCAGGCCGAGCGCAGCAATGATGTGCACGTCGTCGACACCGGCGGCGGCCACGAGATCCAGCACGGCCTCGATGACACGCTGGCGGATGTCGGGGCGGCGCATCTTCGGCAGCGGCAGGCTCACGTCGTCGAATGCGATGGTGAGCTTCATGCCGGGGAATAGCAGCGCCGGAAGGGGGTCCTGGTCGTGGGGGTTCAACAGCGCATGGCGGATGGCGCCATCGATGTCCTTGATGGCGGGCAGCGGCTCGGGCGGGTAGATCACGCGGCTGCGACCAACCGGCAGCTTCTCGAGCGAGAAGTTCTCGCCGCGCCAGAACAGCACGGGCGGGCTGGAACGGTCGACCTCGTGGACGAAACCGGGACGGGGCATCAGTTGCTCCTCATGTCGAACGCGATCTTCACCGCACCACGTCGGCCCGCATGTGCTGCGTGCCCGATGGCGTCGGTGTAGTCCTTCAGTGAATACGTGGCCGACACAAGGCGGCCGAGGTCGAACCGGCGAACCAGTTCAAGCGCCGTGTCGAAGTCGGGGCGGCGATAGGCGTAGCAGCCGCGAATGGCGGTCTCGCGGTGCCAGAGCGAAGTGAGTTCGAGGTGCACGTTGCCGGGCATGCCCACTACCTGCACCTCACCACCGGGTGCCACCACCTGCAGCGACTGCTGCAGCGATTCGCTGCTGCCCACGCAGTCGATGACGTGGGGCGCTCCGCAGGTGAGTTGGTCGCCGAACACGAGCGAACCCGTGGCCGAGCGAACCCAACGCGGTAGTTCGTCGGTGCTGCACACCACGTCGGCGCCGAGCTCTTTCGCCAGGCGCTTCTGGTCGGGATAGCGGGCGGTCACCACCACGGGGCCGGTGCGCTCGCGATCCCGGGTGGCGGTGATGGCCGCCAGCGTGAGCAGGCCGAGGGTGCCGGCGCCGATGATGACGGTTTCCTTGCCGGTGTAGCGCTGCGCCGCATGCACTGCGCACGCCATGGGTTCCACCATCACGGCGGCTTCGTCGCTGAGGTCGGCGGGTACGTCGACCAGTTGGCTCGGGTGAGCCAGCATCTCGTGGCTCCAGCCGCCACCGGTGGACTCGCAGAACCCGGTCTGCAAGCCCGGCTCGATGTGGCCGAACGCAACCCGTTCGCACAGATGGATGTGGCCGTGCTCGCACGCATGGCAGACAGGCGAGATGCCACGTGTGATGCACGACAGGACGGGTACCACGACAACGCGTCGATCGGTGCCCACCACATCGGCCACCACTTCGTGGCCGGGCGTGAACGGGTAGCTCACCAGTGGGTCGAAGTACGCGGAAGCCGTGCCGTCGACGGTGGCGAGATCGCTGCCGCAGATGCCGGCCAGACGCGGGCGAAGGCGCAACCACTCGGGCGATGGCAGCGGCAGCGTTTCGTCGGGTTCCAGCGACAGTGGGCCCACCGAGGCGCCACGACCGGGCATGAGCGTGCCGGCCAGGCGTGCTGCGGCGAAGCGTGCGGGCTTGCGTGAGAACACCAGGCGACTCATCGCGACACCTCTCGTCCGGTGGAGGGAGTGCGGAACGAACGGCGTCGCTCTCGCTCGCTGAGCATGTTGCCGAGCGGCAGGATCTTGGTGGGCGCACCCGATGCCTTCGACCATTCCTCCACCAGCCAACCGCGCTTGCGAGCGATGGCGGCGAGGCGGGTCTCGGGGTTCACGGCCACGGGGAAGCCGACAGCTTCCAGCATGGGCAGGTCGCTGCTGGAGTCGGCGTAGGCGATGCTTTCCTCGAGCTTCAGGCCCTCGGCCTCGCAGTAGTCGGCCAGGATTTGCGCACGGGTTTCGCCGGTTGGTGGCACCACGCCGAGGTTGCCGCTGTAGGTGCCGTCGGGGCGCACGGTGAGCTTGGCCGACACGATCTCGTCGAACAGTGGGCGAAGGCCTTCGACGGCGAAGTCGAGCGCGCCGGTGATCAGCACGGTGCGGTGGCCGAGCGCGCGGTGCTCGCGCACGCGGCGCAGGCCTTCGGGGAACGACTTGGTGAGGATCAGTTGGGCGAGGATGTCTTTGGAGTCCTCGGCGATCTGTGCCACCGGAGCGTCTTCGTAGCGGCGGTAGAAGAACCGCAGGAAGTCGGCGCGGTCCTTGCGGTCGATGCTGCTGAGGGTGGGTGCCTCGGCCAGCGTGCGCACTACGTAGCGCATTCGTTCGGGCATGTTCAGCCGCCGTGTGGCGAGGAACGAGTAGCTCTCCACCACGTTGCTGGCGATGAGCGTGTTCTCCAGGTCGAACGCGGCGAGGTGGCGACTGGGTGACAGCACATTGCTGCGCAGGCGGGCAGCGCGGTCGATCTTGTTCTTGCCGGGCCGCACCTTGGCTCGCGAGTGGTGCACGATGGACGGCAGGTGAATGGTGTTGATGTAGGTGGGCCAGTGCACCGACGTGGGATCGAAGTTGAACGCCGCCTGGTCGGCAGGGGAGAGCGATGCCCACATCTCCATCAGGCGGTCGACCTGATAGATGGCCTCGCATTCTGTGTAGAGGCCGTAGAGCAGCACGTACTCGTAGGCACGCTCGATCTCGAGCTTCTTCTCTTCGAGGTTGGCGGCCCATGCGGCCTGCTTGCCGCGCAACGGCAGAGCCTGCAGCACCTTCTCGGTGCGCTCGGCGATGGCCTTTGCCCGTTCGAGTTGCTCCTTCACGCGGCCGCGCGCGGGGAACTGCCACTCGGGCACCACGATCGGCTGACCCTCGTCGTCGTACAGCGGGTGCTCGGTGAACCAGGACCGCACGTTGTCGACGAGCAGCTTGTACTTCAGCGGATTGATGCCGCCGCTGGCCACCTGGGTGATGGGGGCAGCCCGTTCGGGGCCGAGCGCGGCAACGGCGATGATGGCTGCCACCACGATGTCGACAGGGATCACGTCGACCGTGCCCTCAGGCACGCCGGGGAACTCCTTCAGCAGACCGCGCGCGTAGCTGAGGATGACGGGCTCGGCCATACGGAAGCCGCGGATCCAGCCCGGAAACGGTTCGGCGAGGGCCGACTCGATGATGGACGGGCGCACGATGCTGACCGGAACCTTGCCCTTCACCTCGGTGACGGCCTGTTCGCCGAGCGCTTTGGTGAAGGCGTACGCGTCGGGCCAGCCCACGCTGGCGGCGCGAGATCGACCGGCCTCCACGAGTTGCGCCTTCACCCAGGCGATGCGCAGGTTCTCGGTCTTCGATGCGAGGGCCGGTGCGCCAGCAGCGCCGAGTTCCTGGCGGGCCTCGGCGCGGAACTTGGCGAGTTGTTCGGGCAGGCGGCTGGCTGCCTCGGTGTCGCCGCGCAGTCGGCGGGTGGCCGCCACTTCCTTGCGCCAGTCGAGGCCGATGTCCCACGGGCCATCGCTCACCAGCATCTCGGGGGCGTTGCCACGGCGGTTGCCGGCCACGTAGCAGGTGCTGACGGCCACCAGGTGCGGCGTCACGTTCATTGCGTTCAGCGTGTCGGCGATGCGCGGTGGGCCGAGCAGGTTGATCTCCACCGCAAGATCGAGTGGGCTGTCGAAGCTGACCGCTGCAGCCGAGTGGATGATGGTGTCGCACGAGGCGAACACGGCCTTGTCGGCGTCGCTGAGACCCAGCCCGTCGGTGCTCACGTCGCCGCCCACGGCCACCACGCGGCGGGCGATCATCTCATCGAACGTCTCGCCGCCGGCGTCGGTGAGTTCCTGCTTGAGGCGATCGAAGGCGTTGTTCTTAAAGATCTCGCGGCGGGCGCGCTCGGTGGCGTCGTGGCGCTTGCTTGGCCGGATGAGCAGCACGAGTTCGCAACCCGGGGCGCTGCGCAGCAGGCGCTCCACGAGTGCGGTGCCCACAAAGCCGGTGCTGCCGGTGATGGCGATGCGTTTCCCTGCGAGCTGTTCGGCGATCATGCGCTGCCCTTTCTAGCACAGTTCTCTACCATGTGGTAGAGAGTGATCCGGAAACCTCGCCATGGCCTCGAAATCGTCCACCCGACTGCGCATCCTCGATGCCGCCACCGACCTGTTCGGCATGCGCGGCGTGGAAGCCGTGTCGCTCGACGTGATCGCTGGCGAGGTGGGGGTAGCCAAGCAGACGCTGCTGTACTGGTTCCCCAGCAAGGACGATTTGGTGCAGGCGGTGCTGGAGAGCGCGGTGCTGGAGTTGTCGGTGGGCGTGGAGGCCGCCATCCGAGCCACCTCCGACGACCCACTCGATCGCATCGATGCCGTGGTGAAGGCCGTGTTCCGTCAGGCCGTTCGTCGGCCGGCGCTACTCGGCCTGGTACGCGAGATCTCCCGACTGCCGGCCGCCAGCGGCGACCGTCTGCACGACGCCTTCGAGCCTCTCGTGGCCCGCGCTGTCGGCTACCTGCGCCGCGAAATGGAGGCCGGCCGGCTGCGGGTCGCCGACCCGCGCATGATCGCTGCGCTCTGCTACGCCACGGTCACCGGCATCGCGACCGAGCCCGAGGCGTTGCGGTCGGTGGGTTGGCAGCCCACCACGGCCGATCTCCGGTCGCTGCGCACCGAGCTGCTCGCCTTCCTCCGCGCCGCCCTCCGCCCGTAGACGGCCTCTGCCCCGCCACGTGGGCATGAAGTCGTGCCCACGGTGCAGCATTTCCTGCCCACGTGGGCCGGATGGCCTCAGTGGCCGGTGTTGCGGCGGCGACGGGTGTGCCGCTCGAGCGCGAGGGCTACGAGTTCGTCGATGAGGTCGGCATAGGTGAGACCGCTGGCGATCCAGAGCTTGGGGTACATGCTGATAGGGGTGAACCCTGGCAGCGTGTTCACCTCGTTCAGCAGGAAGCCGCGACCATCTTCCTCGAAGAAGAAGTCCACGCGCGACAATCCTTCGCAACGCATGGCCTGGAATGCCCGGATCGCGAGCGCCTGCACCTCGGCGGCTTGCGATGCAGTGAGGGGTGCCGGGATGAGACTCTGCGAGCCGGCGTCGACGTACTTGTCGGCGTAGTCGTAGAACTCGGCGCCGGGCACGATCTCGCCGGGCACGCTGGCCTTCGGCTCGAGGTTGCCGAGTACCGCCACTTCGATCTCGCGGCCGTTGATGGCTTCTTCCACCACGATCCATTCGTCGTAGCTCAGGGCCAGCTGGATGGCCTCCGCCACCGCGTCGATGGTCTTGGCCTTGCTCACGCCGATGCTGCTGCCCATGTTCGCGGGCTTCACGAACACGGGCAGGCCCAACGTGTCGGCAATGTGCTGCGGTGACTCGGGGCCGATCTCACTGGCGCGGAACGCGAGATGACGAGCCTGGGGAATGCCGTGCTGTGCAGTGACGAGCTTCGCCATCGCCTTGTCCATCGCGACGGCCGAGCCGAGCACGCCGGTACCCACGTAGGGGAGGTCGGCCAACTCCAGCATTCCCTGCACAGTGCCGTCTTCACCGAGCGGGCCGTGAAGGAGCGGTACCACCACGGTGACGCCATCGTCGGCCGGCGTGATGGCTGCGGTGGGCTCCATCACGTCGCCACGTGCATCGAGTCGGCCCGGCAGTTCGTGGGCGCCCGCCGAGAGCGCCGCCAATGCTGCGGTGGCCAGCGACCAACGCCCATCACGGCCGATGCCGATGGGAGTGATGCGGTACTTGGTGGGGTCGGCGGCTCGCAACACGTGCGAGGCCGTCGTGCAACTCACGTCGTGCTCGGCCGACTGTCCGCCGAAGATGACGATGAGGTGGATGCGAGGGTCATGGGATGACATGTGGTCGCGACGGTACCGTGTCGGCTGATGCGATTCGAAGCGATTGATGTGGCATCGGCAACCGGTGGCCGATTGGTAGGCCCGAACGTGGCTATCGACGGCGTGTCATTCGACTCCAGGTCGCTGCAGCCAGGGCAGCTGTTCGTGCCGCTCGTTGCGGATCGCGACGGGCACGAGTTCATCTCCGGAGCACTCGAGCGTGGAGCTGCGGCCTATCTCACCTCGTCGCCCGCGCAGGGTGGTTCCGCCATCGAGGTGACCGACACGCTGCAAGCCTTGATGGCGCTGGCCACAGAGCAGCGTCGTTCGTTCAACGGCACCGTGGTGGGCGTCACCGGTTCGGTGGGGAAGACCTCCACGAAGGACCTTGCTTGGGCGGCGCTCGGGGCGAGCAAGCGAACCTGGGCAAACGAGCGAAGCTTCAACAACGACCAGGGGCTGCCGACCACGGTGTTGAACACTCCCGCCGACACCGAGGTGATGGTGCTCGAGATGGGCATGCGCGGCTTCGGCGAGATCACCCGGCTCTGCGGCATCGCTCAACCGAGCGTCGGCATCATCACTCGCGTGGCGGAAGCGCACAGCGATCGGGTGGGCGGCATCGATGGCGTGGCGAAGGCCAAGGCCGAGTTGGTGGAGGCACTTCCAGCGAACGGCACCGCCATTCTGAACGCCGACGATCCGCGGGTGCGGGCCATGACATCACGAACGTCAGCTGCGTGTGTGCTCTACGGCGAGTCGGCCGATTCGCACGTGCGCCTCACCGACATCGTGCTCGACGAACTGGCTCGACCCTCGTTCACGGTGCACACGCCGTGGGGTGTGGTGGCGGTTCGGTTGGGGGTCAGTGGTCGCCACATGGCGATGAACGCAGCGGCGGCGCTGGCATGTGTTGGTGTGGTCGGTGGCGACCTGGCGGCAGGCGCAGCGGCACTTGCCGATGTGGGCCTCACGGCGATGCGAATGGAAGTGCTGCGGTCGGCTGGCGGAGCCGTGATTCTGAACGACAGTTACAACGCCAACCCCACCAGCATGCGCGCCGCGCTGGATGCGTTGGCGGCGATGCCCGCGGATCGACGCGTGGCTGTGCTGGGTCTGATGGCAGAGATCAGCGACGCTCCTGCCGAGCACCGCGCCCTCGTGCGGTATGCGCAGCACCTGGGCATCGAGGTGCTGGCCTATGGCACCGACCTGTACGGCATCGACTCGGTAGCCGACCCTGTGGCGGCGGTGGGCTCACTCGCCAGCGGAGATGCCGTGCTCGTCAAAGGTAGCCGTGTGGTCGGGCTCGAGGTGGTGGCCGGCGCCCTGCTGCTCGGCTAGCCGGTCGAGTCGGGCGATGTCGCAATACCAGGCCAGCACCAGCGCCCACACCGCGCCGCCCAGCAGCACCCAACGGGCGCCGATGGCATCCATCACGGGGGCAAACACCAGGTTGCCCAGCGGCACGGTTCCTCCGAATGCCATGAACCACAGACTCATCACGCGACCGCGCTGGTGGTCTTCCAGACGGCTTTGCAGGATGGTGTTCATGGAGGTGGTGGTGCCGAAGTATGCGAACCCCAACAGTGCGCCCACCACGAAGGCGGGGCCGGGTGTGCGAACGAGACCGAAGGCGGCCAGGAAGATGGCGAACGCTACGAAGCCCTGGCGCACGAGTTTGCGGATGTCGTAGCCGACGAAGATGGTGCCGATGGCGAGGCCACCCATTGCGGCACCCATGCCCCATGTGGCGTAGAGCCACTCGTAGGTGGTGGAGCCCTTCGCGACGCCGAAGTTCAGCCGTGCCACCGCAGCAAAGAGGCCGACGTAGGGCAAGGACAGCAACGAGAAGGTGAACAGCGTGACGAGCAGTCGCCCAACCGGCTTGTTGGCCCGTGCGATGCGGATGCCTGCGGTGAGTTGGCGGAGGCCGGGCTCGCGCTGGGCTGCGATCGCTTGCTTGATGGGGGTGCGCAGCAGCGCGCCCACCACAAAGAGGTAGGTGACGGCGTTGATGAGGAAGATCTGTGCAATCGACACACCGGCCGAGCGCAGCACAGCGACCACGATGGGGCCCACCACACGCGAGCCGTTGATCATCGTGGAGTTCAACGACACCGACCCGGCGATGTCCTCCCGCGCCACCAACGTGGGCAGCATCGCCGACCATGCGGGAGCGTTCAGGGCGTTGCCGATGCCCACGCCGAGTGCGACGAGGAAGATGCTCCACAGTGGTGCATCGGTTGCGGCCAGCGGTGCGAGTGCCGCCGAAAACGCGAGTTGCACGAGTTGCATTGCGATCAGCCAGCGGCGGCGGTCGAACCGGTCGGCGATGACGCCGGCGGGGATGGAGAGGAACAGCAGTGGGCCGAGTTGGGCGAACATGATGATGCTCACCGTCGAGGCTTTGCCGGTGCGGTCGTAGACGTAGAGCGGCAGCACCACGTTCTGCATCCAGGTGCCGATGTTCGACGAGAACGACGCCATCCACATCCGCCGGAATCGCGGGTAGGCGAGGGCGGCGCGTGCGCTACCCGGCGTGAAGCCGTGCTCGATGGTGTCGGTGCTGCTCGTGGTCATGAAGGGGACGGTCGTCTTGACCGGTGGGTCAAGACTACGACTCGTGGTCCCGCCGCGCGTGGTCCGCCGGTGTCACACTTGCCACATGGCCACCGAGCATGCCGCTGCCCCCGCACCCGTGTCCGACCGTTGTGTCCGCTACGGCACCTACCCCGAGTGTCCGCTCTGCGGCGGGTCGCTGCACCCCGAACACGCGCACTTCAAATGCGGTTCGTGTGGCTGGCGCGACAGCTGCTGCGACTGATCGGAACAACATGGAACCCGCTGCCACCGACACCACCGCCTTCGACACCCTCGAGGTGTGGGTCGACGGGCCTCGAGGCGAACTCAGGCTGAACCGGCCCGACAAGCTGAACCCGCTGAGCACCCACACACTCCACGAGATCGAGTTGGCGGCACGGTGGTTCGACGAACATCACGACCTGAAGGTGGTGGTGGTCAGCGGTGCGGGCCGTGCGTTCTCTGCTGGCTCGGATCTGAACTCGTTCACCACGACAGCAGCCATGGAAGACCGTCAGGTGGGGTGGCGGATGGCTCGCGCGCTCGACGAGATGCGTGCGGTCACCGTTGCTCGCATACAGGGGTGGTGCGTGGGCGGCGGCCTGGTGGTGGCATCGGGTTGCGACCTGCGTATCGCCGCCGACACTGCACGCTTCAGCATCCCCGAGATCGACCTCGGCATCCCACTGGCGTGGGGCGGTATCCCGCGACTGGTGCGCGAGATCGGGCCTGCGCTCACCAAGGAGTTGGTGATGACATGTCGCCCGTTCGATGCAGCCGAGGCGAAGGCCGCTGGTTTCCTGAACCGCGTCGTTCCCGAGACCGACCTCGATGGGGCAGTCGAGGAACTGGTGCAGGTGTTGCTACAGAAGCCCAAGCTCGCGCTGCTGGAGACCAAGGCGCACGTGAACGCCGTCACCGAGAGCATGGTGGGCACCGGCCGCAGTTGGGCTGATGCTGATGGGCTGTATGCGGGCCTGCGCGACGAGGAAGGCCGCGCCAGCGCCGCGGCCTACATGGAGCGCCTGCGCAGCAAGGGTTAGCCGAGGATGATCTCGGCGTACTGGCCGAGCATCTGCTTCGGAGCGCTGACGAGGAACGTGGTGAGGCACGTTTCCTTCCACTGCTCCAGTTCGCCGCGGATCTTGTCGGGCGGGCCAACGAGGGCAACGTCTTCCACCATTCGCAGCGGAATGGCAGCGGCAGCTTCCTGCTTCTTGCCGGCCAGGTACAGGTCTTGCACCTTCAGGGCCACGTCTTCGTAGCCCATGCGGGCGAACACCTCGAAGTGGAAGTTCGCCTCGCGTGCGCCCATGCCGCCGGCGTACAGCGCGAGGAACGGGCGAATCATGTCGGCGCACTTCTCGACATCGTCGCCGGGGATCATCATCAACGTGGCGGCCACCTCGAAGCGGTCCTTCTTGGTGGGGTCGCCGCTCTTGTCGAAGCCTTCCTGCAGGCACCGGCGGTAGAACGCATCGTCCTTCGGACTGAAGAACAGCGGCAGCCAGCCATCGCAGATCTCGGCGGACAGCGCCACGTTCTTCGGGCCCTCGGCGCCGAGGAAGATGGGGATCTCCTTGCGGCGCGGATGAATGGTGCTCTTCAGCGGCTTGCCCAACCCGGTGCCACCCTTGTTGGGCATGTCGTAGAAGGCGCCGTGAAAGTCGACCGGCGCTTCGCGGCGCACGATCTGACGCACGATCTCCACGTACTCGCGGGTGCGAGCCAACGGCTTCGGGTACTCCTGGCCGTACCAGCCCTCCACCACCTGCGGGCCGCTGGCGCCGAGACCCAGGATGAAGCGACCATCGCTGAGGTGGTCCATCGTCATCGCTGCCATGGCCGTGGCGGCAGGTGTGCGGGCGCTCATCTGCACGATGGACGTGCCGAGGCGAATGGTGCTGGTGTGCGAACCCCACCACGCGAGCGGAGTGAGCGCGTCGCTGCCGTAGGCCTCGGCGGTCCAGGCTGACGTGAAGCCCAGGCGCTCGGCCTCTTGAATGGCTTCCAGCGCGCCGCTGGGCGGGCCGCTTCCCCAGTAACCGGCGGTGTATCCGAGCTGCATGGTCTTCGACATGTCGAACACCGTAGGCGAGCGACGTGCGGTCGGTCGGCTCGTGTGCCTCGACGTAGTGGGTCGCCGACTACGTTCTCCGGCAGGGGACAACTTCACCTTGGGGGTACACATGGCCGAGATCCACGGCACCATCGATCCGCGCTTCGCCGCGATGTCCGACATCCTTTCGAAGAACATCGACGCCGGCGACGATGTCGGTGCCTCGGTGGCGGTGATGTTGGAGGGTGAACTCGTCGTCGACATCTGGGGTGGCTGGGTGGACGAAGATCACAGCGCCCCCTGGCAGGAGAACACGATCACGAACGTGTGGTCGAGCACCAAGACGCAGATGTCGCTGTGCGCCCTGATGCTGGCCGACCGTGGCCAACTCGACCTCGATGCGCCGGTGGCCACGTACTGGCCCGAGTTCGCGCAGAACGGCAAGGAAGGGGTGCTGGTGAAGCACCTCATGTCGCACACCTCGGGCGTGTCGGGCTGGGATCAGCCGGTCGTGGTCGACGACATCTACGACTGGGAGAAGAGCACCGCCAAGCTCGCCGCGCAGGCACCGTGGTGGGAGCCCGGCACCTCGAGCGGCTACCACGCACTGAACCAGGGCCACCTCGTGGGTGAGGTCATCCGACGGATCACCGGCAAGAAGCTCGGCGAGTTCTTCCGTGATGAGGTGGCCGTGCCGCTGGGCATCGACTTTCACATCGGTCTGCCCGAGAGCGAGTTCAGCCGCATCAGCAATGTCATCCCGCCGCCGCCGCTGCCGATCGACATGTCGCTGCTCGACCCGAACATGGTGTTGGTGAAGACCTTCACGGGCCCGGCGCCGGGTGCCGAGGAGTCGTGGACCAAGGAGTGGCGTCAGGCCGACATCGGTGCTGCCAACGGGCATGGCAACGCGCGCTCCATCGCCATTGCGCAGAGTGCCATCAGTAACGGCGGGGTGGTGCATCGCAAGCAGTTGCTGTCGCAGGCCACCATCGACCGCATCTTCGAGGTGCAGGCCGAGGGCGTCGACCAGGTGCTGATGGTGCCGGCGAAGTTCGGCATCGGTTACGGCCTCGCCACCGAATCCATGCCGTTCGTGCCCGACCGTCGGGTGTGCGCGTGGGGCGGCTGGGGTGGCTCGGTCGTGATCAACGACCTCGACAACCGCATGACCATCACCTATGTGATGAACAACATGATGGGTGGCCTCGTGGGCGACGAGCGTGGTTCGAGCCTGGTGATGGCTGCCTTTGCTGCCATCGGCGCCTGATCCTTCGGGTCAGTGCCCCGCGTCGAACGTCACCGGCATATGCGCCGGGCCGAAGATGCCCACACCATCGGGCTTCCACGTGGTGGGGCCATCAAGCCGCAGGTTCGGCATGCGCTGCGCGAGCAGCGGCAGAGCCTCCTGTAGTTCGGCGCGGGCCAACGCCTGACCGAGGCAGTAGTGGATGCCGGAACCGAACGTGAGTTGCGGCTGGTCGCTCTTCGACGCAGTGATGTCGAAGGCCTGCGGTTCGGTGAACACGTTCGGGTCGCGGTTGGCTTCGAGCAGGCTGACGCTCATGAACGTGCCGGCCGGGAACATGATGTCGCGATACTCGATGTCGACGCTGGCGAACCGGGCGGTGCCGCGCACGGCACCGAAGTAGCGCATGGTCTCTTCCACCGCGCGCGGTGCCAGTTCGGGCTGCTCGGCGAGTATGGCCCACTGATCGGGGTGTTCGGATAGCAGGTTCACTGCGCAACCCAACTGGTTGCGGGTGGTGTCGGTACCGCCGACGATGACGGCGTTCACCATCATCACCAGTTCCGACTCGCTCAGCTTGTCGCCGGATTCCTCCTGCGCGATGAGGTCGGTGAGCAGATCGTCGGCGGGCTTGCTGCGGCGCTCGGCAATGAGCTCACGCGTGTAGGCATCCAGCTCGTCCTGAGTGCGCATGATGAGCTCGAGCTTGTCGGCCATGTCCATGGAGAAGACCTCGAGGATGTCGTTGGCCCAACGGCTGAACAGCTGCCAGTCGCTCTTCGGCGCGCCGAGCAACTCGCAGATGATGGGGATGGGGTACGGCTCGCAGATGTCGGCCGCGAAGTCGGCACGGCCGGCAGCCGCCACCTTGTCGACCAGATCGTTGATGACCTCGCGCATGAATGGACGCAGACGGTCGGCGCTGCGTGGCGAGAAGGCCGGTGCGACCAGACGGCGCAGTCGGGTGTGGGTATCGCCCTCGGCGCTGAGGATGCTGATGTCCTGGCGGCTGAGGAACTTCTCGTCGGTGATGCCCATCAGCTCGGGGATTCGGCTTGTGGCGCTGTGCCAACGCTTGTCGCGCAGGATGCGGGTGACGTCGTCGTAGCGCCAGACCGCGTAGCCGAATCCGTTGCGGACGAGCCAAGCGTCGGACGGCAGAGTGGTCTCAGTCGTGATCCGGTCCGTCAGGAGCACGGGGAGATCGAGTTCGGACGCAAGCGTTGCCATACCCGAACGGTACGTCGCGAAGCCTGGTTCAGGCGAGCGCGACGAACGGTTCCACGAAGTCGACACCGAGGAACTCGGCCACCGCTGCGTTGGTGACCGAGCCGCCGAACGTGTTGAGACCGTGCGACAACGGCTCGTCGCGGCGGCAGGCCTCGGCCACACCGTGCTTGGCCACTTCCAACTGGTACGGCAGCGTGGCGTTGGTGAGCGCGTAGGTGCTGGTGTGCGGTACGGCGCCGGGCATGTTGCCGACCGCGTAGTGCAGCACACCGTGAAGTTCGTACACCGGGTCGTTGTGGGTGGTCTCGTGGATGGTCTCGATGCAGCCACCCTGATCCACGGCGACATCGACAATGACCGCCCCCTTCTTCATGGAGCGCACCATGTCGTCGGTGACCACCACGGGAGCTCGGCCGCCAGCGACCAGCACGGCACCGATCACGAGGTCGGCATCGGCGATGTTGCGCTCCAGCGCGCCGCGGTTGGAAGCCAGGGTGACAATGCGACCCTTGTTGATCTGGTCCACCCAGCGCAGTCGGTCGAGGTTCTTGTCGAACAACACCACTTCGGCCTCCATGCCGGCAGCAATCCAGGCGGAGTGCCAGCCCACGTTGCCGGCGCCGAGCACCACGACCTTGGCGGGCTGCACCCCCGGGGCGCCGCCCATCAGCACACCGCGGCCGCCGTTGTGGCGTTCCAGGTAATGGGCACCCATCTGCGGGGCCAGTCGGCCGGCCACTTCGCTCATCGGGGCCAGCAGGGGAAGGGCGCCACCGGGTAACTGCACGGTCTCGTAGGCGAGCGACGTGGTGCCGGCGTCGAGGAGCGCCTTGGCCACGTTCGGGTAGGCCGCCAGGTGCAGGTAGGTGAACAGGGTGAGGTCGGGGCGCAGGAAGCCGAACTCCTCCTCCTTGGGCTCCTTCACCTTCACCACCATCTGCTGCGCCCACGCATCGGCAGCGGTGGGCACGATGGTGGCGCCGGCCGCCATGTAATCGACGTCGGTGAAGCTGGCACCTTCGCCGGCGCCCGTCTCCACGAACACATCGACGCCGAGGCGTTCGAACTCGCGCACGCCGTCGGGCGTCATCGCCGCGCGGTGTTCGGCGGTCTTGATTTCCTTGGGTACACCCACGGTGTTGATCATGAACCGATCATCCGTCGGTGAATACCGTTGATCAAGGGATGAATCAGTGTCAGAATCGACAGATGCTCGTGAAATCGCCGGAAATTGACCGACTTGACCGACGAATCCTCGACATCATCGTCGACGAAGGTCGGATCAGTTGGAAAGAACTCGCCGATCGGGTGCATCTCGCGCCCAGCTCCGTTGCCGATCGGGTACGGCGGATGGAGTCGTCCGGTGTGATTCAGGGGTACCAGGCGCGTCTCGACCGCAAGGCGCTCGGGCGCGATGTGCGGGCCGTGGTCGATGTGGCGTTGCCGCCCGGGCTCACGCCCGGCGACTTCGAGGACGTACTGGCCCAACGCGAGGAAGTTGCGCTGGCCATGTACGTCACCGGCCCGGCCGACTACACGATCATCGTGGACTGTGTCGGAGCCGAGGGTCTCGACGACTTCATTCGTTGGCTGAAGACCGACGGGGGAGTAGCCCGCACCGAGAGCAAGTTCGTGCTGCGCCCCGTCGTGGGTTGACCCGAACCGACATCGCCCGCCCACATCCCCCGCCCGAGTCCGGCTCGTCCGGCTCGCCCGGCTTGACTCGCCCGCCCGGCCCGGCTTGGCGAGCCGCGCCAGCTCGCCCGGCCCGGCTCGCTCACCCAGTCCGGCTTGGCCGCCCGCTCGCCCGGCTCGGCTCGCCCGGCCCGGCTTGGCGCATTTCGCGCCCACGGGTGCGAAATGCGCCACCAGCGGCACTTTTCGCACCCGTGGGCGCGTTGTGAGCCAGATATGGCAGGTTTCGCGCCCAACCCGAAGCGAGGCTGGTCGGGTGGGCCCGAGTCGGGACTCGCATGTAGCCGTGAGACTCGCATGTAGCCGTGAGACTCGCATGGTGCCGTGGGACTCGGTTGGTGCCGTGAGACTCGGTTGGGGGGCTGGGACTCGGATGGGGGCGCGGAGCGAGTGGGTGCGGGGTTAGTGGGCGCCCCAGGTGAAGGTCTGCTTCACGAGGTCGAGATAGATGAACGTCTCGGTGTTGCGCACGCCCGGTACGGCGCGCATGCGGTTGGTGAGGTCGAGCAACTGCAGGTCGTTTTCCACCACCACTTCGGCCATCAGGTCGTAGGTGCCGGCGGTGACCACGAGGTAGTCGATGTCGGGCATCGCCTGCAGGGTCTTGGCGATGTCGTCGGTGGGGCCCTCGGTACGCACGCCGATCATGGCCATGCGTCGCTTGCCGTGCGACAGCGGGTTGGTGACGGCCACCACCTGCATCACCCCGGCATCGGTAAGGCGCTGCACACGTTGGCGCACGGCGGCCTCCGACAGGCCGACGGCCGCCCCGAGACGGGTGTACGGCACTCGACCGTCGCGCTGCAACTGCTCGATGATGGAGCGGTCGATGTGGTCGATCTGTGTGCCGGTCCTGTCCATTCGCTACGGATACTGCATGTTGCGAACCGGTTTGGCAACTGAATCCGTCGCCGCGCCATTCGTTCACACTGGGTTTCCTTGCATTTCGGGTATTGTCCGTGGAAACGTGGGTTCCGTGGCTCGCCGCACCCCGCCCCACACGGGCGATACCCGGTGGTTCTGCGAACCTGCCTACACTTTTCGAACACACACCACGGTGGGCTCGCCGCCCATCGCAGCTCGGGGGAGACAACTGTGACGGATGCATCGACGGCGATCGCCGCGGGCGAAGGGCTCGGTGGCCAGCGCGGTTCGGTCGAACTGCAAGGTGTCACCAAGCGTTTCGGCACGATGGTGGCCGTCGACGGGCTGAACCTGGTGGTGCAGCCGGGCGAGTTCCTGTCGTTGCTGGGCCCGTCGGGATGTGGAAAGACCACCACGCTGCGCATGCTCGCCGGCTTCGAGCAGCCCGACGAGGGCTTCATCCGTATCAGCGGCCAGTACGTGCAGGGCATCCCGCCGTACAAGCGCGACGTGAACACCGTGTTCCAGGCGTATGCCCTGTTTCCGCACATGACCGTGGCCGAGAACGTTGCCTACGGCCTGCGCCAGAAGGGCGTGAACAAGACCGACATCGCCACCCGCGTGGCTGAGGCGCTCGACATGGTGAAGATGAGCAAGCTCGCCGAGCGTAAGCCGCGGCAGATGTCGGGCGGTCAGCAGCAGCGTGTGGCCGTGGCACGCGCCCTGGTGAATCGGCCCAGCGTGTTGCTGCTCGACGAACCGCTCGGCGCCCTCGACCGCAAGTTGCGCGAAGAGATGCAGATCGAACTGAAGTTGCTGCAGAGCCAACTCGGCATCACGTTCATCTTCGTCACCCACGACCAGGAGGAAGCCATGAGCATGAGCGATCGCATCGCCATCATGCTCGAGGGTCACGTCGAACAACTCGCCGACCCCGAAACCGTGTATGAACGGCCATCCAGCGCCTTCGTGGCCGGTTTCATCGGCCGCAACAACTTCTGGACGGGTCGCTCCAACGGCGAAGGCGCCGTGGCCGACGACGGCACCGTGTTCAAGGTGTCCAAGCCCGAAGAAACCGTCGCTGCTGGCGACGAGGCTCTGGTGGCCATCCGTCCCGAGAGCGTCGTGCTGCAGCCGCAAGACCCCGGCACCGCCGTGAACGTCATGCCGGGCGAGGTGGCGGGTGTGTCGCACTTCGGCGACACGCTGCAGTACGTCGTTCGTACCAAGAGTCGCAACATCGTGGTGCTCACCCCACGTGGGCAGGCCGCTCGAATGCACATGGGCGACCAGGTCTGGTGCACCTGGAGTGCCGACGACGTCTACATGTTCTCCGCCGCCCAGGCGGACCTCGTGCTCAAGGAGCCGGCTGCCGAAGCCGGTGAGTAAGCACACCAATTCAGCGAAAATCCCGTGAACACACATCCCACAAGGGGGAACCAATGACCAAGCCCAACGAACCGATGCGCATGCTGGCACCCGACAGCTTCCGCGCCGTGCTCTCGCGCCGTGCGCTGTTCCAGCTCGGTGGCGCTGCCGCCGGTGTCGCGATTCTTGCGGCCTGTGGCAGCGACTCCAGCGGTGGTGGTGCAGCCACGACCGCTGGCGGCGGCGCCGACACCACGGCGGCTGGCGGCACTTCCGACCTGCTCAGCCAGTACAGCAACGTGGTCAACAAGGCCAGTGGCAACCTGGCCATGTTCACCTGGGGCGACTACAACGACCCCGAGATCGTGGGCGCGCTGGCCGACAGCACGCTGGGCGTGACGATGAAGGTCGACTACTACCCGAGTAACGAAGACCTCATCACCAAGCTCGCTGCCGCCAACGGCACCAGCGGCTACGACATCGTCGTGCCCACCGGCCCGTACATCCCGCAGATGCTGCAGAAGGGTCTGCTGCAGAAGTTCGACAAGACGAAGCTGCCCAACATCGTCAACGTCGATCCGCAGTACCTGAGCCGCGACTGGGACCCCACCAACGACTACTCGGTCTGCAAGGACTGGGGCACCACTGGCTGGATCTACAACAAGACCGTCATCACCACTCCCATCACCAACTGGAAGGAGTTCATGGAGGCCACCAAGGGTGCCGGCAGCGGCCGCACCTCGTGGCTCGACTCCTCCCCCAACGTGGTGGGCCCGTACTTCTGGCAGGACGGTGGCGACTGGAACACCGAAGACACGGCCCTGCTCGACGCGTGCGAGAAGTTCCTCGTGGACGAGATTGCCCCGCACATCAAGAGCTTCGACAGTTACCCCAGCACGGCGATTGCCGAAGGTCAGTACGACCTGTCGATGGCGTGGAACGGTGACGCCCGTCAGGCGTTCGCTCGCATCGCCGATGCCGGCGGCAACCCCGAGGATTGGGTGTGGGGCATCGGCGGTCCGCTCACCGAACTGTGGATGGACAACTACTGCATCCCGGTGGGCGCCCCGAACGTGGAAGGTGCTCATGCCTGGATCAACTGGCTGCTCACGCCCGAAGTCAGCATCAAGGACCTGCTGTACCACGGCTACCACAGCGGCATGAAGGACATCGACAAGCTGATGGCCGAGTTGGCCCCTGACGCACCGCGCGTCGACATGATCTTCTTCCCGGAGGATCAGGTGGCCAACATGCGCACCGGCGAAGTGAACAGCGCGCAGGACCGCCACACGGCGATCCTCGACAAGATGAAGGTTGCAGCCGCAGGCTGATCCCTGTGACGGCCGCAGCACACGTGCCGAACAAGCGGAGGTGGCGAGGCCCCAAGTGGGGCCTCGCCATTCCGTCGTTCATCTGGTACATCCTCTTTTTCATCGCCCCCATCGCGATCATCGTGGTGTACTCCTTCGGCACGAAGGACTCGTCCAAACTGGTGCCGGTCGACTTCAGTCATCTCGGGTTCCACAACTACAGCGAAGTGTTCTCCAAGCTGTTCTTCGACGTGTTCTCGGGCACCTTGAAGATCGCTGTGTTCGCCACGTTCCTGTGCCTGATCATCGGTTTCCCGGTGGCGTACTTCATCGCGTTCAAGGTGAGCGAGAAGTGGCGCGCCATCCTGCTCGGCCTCGTGGTCATCCCCAGTTTCACCAGCTTCCTCATTCGCACCATCGCCTGGCGTATTCCGCTGTCGGCGAACGGTGAGTTCTCCAAGTGGTTGCAGGACCTCGGTCTCATCTCCGCACCGCTCGACGTGCTGGGTACCAAGACCGCAGTGTTCCTCGCCATCGTGTACAACTACGTGGGTTTCATGGTGCTGCCCATGTTCGTGGCCCTTGATCGCATCGAAGGGTCGTTGCGCGAGGCTTCGAAAGACCTTGGGGCCACACGCAGTTCCACCTTCATGTCGGTCACGCTGCCGCTGTCGGGGCCCGGCGTGGTGGCCGGCATCGTGCTCACGTTCATCCCCATGTGCGGCGACTATGTGACCGCCACGGTGCTCGGTGGCACCAAGGGCCTCATGGTGGGCGCGCTCATCGATAGCCAGTTCCGCGGTGCGCAGAACTGGCCGCAGGGCTCGGCCATGGCGGTGCTGATGATCGTGATGGTGCTGCTGTCGTTGGTGGTGGGTGCTGCGCTGGTGTGGCTGGCGCGCAAGTTGCTCCGCCTCGGTCGGCCCGCCATCGATGCCTACCGCAGTCGGCCGCGGCGCGAACCCAAGCCCAGTCGCTTCCCCGACCTGTTGCAGCCGTTGCTCGGCATCTGGACGTTCCTGGTGCTGCTGTTCCTGTTCATCCCGATCTTCCTCGTGATCCGCCACTCGTTCAACGGCGGTCCTTCGTTCTCGGTGTGGAGCGGCAAGTACAGCACCGTGTGGTGGGGTGGCGCCCCGGGCCGCACCGCGTCGGGCATTCCGATGATCGGTCTCTTCAAGTTCGACGAAGCCGGGCCGATGCTGGTCCGATTCCTGGTCATCATCGCCATTGGCATTCTGTTGCCGCTCATCTGGCGTGGCATCAAGGGCGAACCCAACCGCCACCTCGGTCGGTGGTCCGTGTTGGTGGCATTCGTCATCGCCATCGTGGTGAACGGTCTGAGCACCGATTGGTACCTCTCCATCTTCCAGCAGGCCGGAGTGGGCGCTGGGCTTCGAGGTTCGTTCCTCGCCGCATTCGGTGCCACCATCATCTCGGTCGTCATTGGTGGCCTCTGTGGTGTGGCCCTCGCCCGTCACCCGGGCAAGTGGAGCACCGTGATGATGGCGCTGCTGTTCCTCATCCTCGTCACCCCCGAGATCATGGACGCCATCGCGCTCGCAGGGTGGATGCAGCGCTTGGGCGGGCCGTTCAACAGCGACACGCTCGGTATTCCGTTCGGCATGTTGCGCTTGTGGGTTGGCCAGTCGCTCTATGCGAGCGCAGTGGTCACCCTCATCGTGCGTGCCCGCCTCGCCGGTCTCGATGGGGCGTTGGAGGAAGCGGCCGGCGACCTCGGCGCCCCGCCAGGCAGGGCGTTCCGTCAGATCACGCTGCCGCTCATCAGTTCGGCGCTCATCGCCGGTGGCCTGCTGTCGTTCACGCTGTGCCTCGACAACACCGTCATCTCGTCGCTCATCAGCGGCGCCTCGTCCACCTTCCCGGTGGCGCTCATCTCTGCCACCAAGAGCGAAATCAAACCGTTCTGGGGCGTGGGTGCGGTGGTGCTGTTCGTGATGACCATGGCATTGCTGGCCTTCGTTGCTCGCGTGCTGAAGAAGAGCGGTAGCTCCTCGGGCGAAATCGCCGCCACCCTCGGCGGCGGCTGACGACCCCATGCGTGTCGTTGTCGTAGGGGCCGGATTTGCCGGTCTCCGAGCTGCCGCGGATCTGCGTGCCGCCGGAGCCGATGTGGTGTTGGTGGAGGGCGGCACGCGCCCGGGCGGGCGTGTGCGAACCGTGCACTCGGCGTTTCAGAGTGGTCAGTACTCCGAAAGCGGCGCCGAGTGGGTGGACAGCATCCACGAACGACTCCTGGCCGAACTCGATCGCCTCGGCATTCGCATCCTGGGCAGTGGCGAGCAGTGGACCGATATCCGACGGTGGATGCACCGTGAGGGCCGATTGCTCACCCCGCAGCAGGTGCGGGAGGCCGATCCCGATCTCGACCGGCAGTTCGATGAATTCGACCGGATCGTGGAAGATGCTGCCGCTGGCGTGGTGGATGCAGCGTCGCCGCATCTGCATCCAGCAGCTGTGTCGATCGATGCGCGTTCGGTGGCCGATGTGATTGCGGAAGCCGGGCTTGGCGCGCTCGCCCGCATCTTCAAGTACCGCGATTCTCAGGGTGAGTTTGCGTCCGAACCGTCGCAGGTGTCGTTGTTGTTCCTCGCACAGCAGCGGGCGCACCAACGCGATGCATCCGGCGGGCGACACATCATCGCTCGGCGCGTGGAAGGCGGTTTCAGTCGCGTGGCCGAGTGCCTCGCCGCCGAGTTGGGCGACGTGGTGCAGTACGGCGAGCATTTCGTTGGCGTGTCGCAGGATGCCGATGGGGTGACGGTGCACACCGACCAACGCACCCTCGCGGCCGACCACCTAGTGCTGGCTTGCTCGTTCGTGCCGCTTCGTCGCGCAACGTTTCACGACCCTCTGCCTCCGGTGCTCCGCGACGCCATCCATCAGCTCGGCTACGGCACCGTCACCAAGACCTGTGTGCAGTGGTCCGAGCGGCAGTGGCCGGAGGGTTATGCCACCACCGATGGTCGGGCGCAGAGGGTCTACGAGCCGTCGGTGGACCAACCCGGACCTGCCGGCATTCTGACGGCCTACTGCGGCGGAGATGGCGGCCGCGAGTGGGCCACACTGCCGGAAGCCGAGCGGGTGACGCAGATCGCGCAGGAAATGCGCTCGATGCACGGCATCACCGCCGATGTGCTGGGCAGTTACTCACGAGCGTGGAACACCGAGCCCCGCTACGGCGGCTCCTACGCGGTGTACGAGCCCGGCCAGGTGCATCGGTTCTGGGCGGCGGTTCGCGAGCCGTGGGGCAGGGTGCATTTCGCCGGCGAGCACGTGGCCACCTGCACCGGCTACATGGAGGGCGCGCTGGAGAGCGGCGAAACTGTCGCGTCGCGGATCGTCGCCGCGGGCTAGCCTCGTCGCACCATGCCAAGTACCTCCGCGCCTCGAACCGGGCCCGACTCCGACGGGC
>CAIXIJ010000129.1 GCA_903919455.1 uncultured Acidimicrobiaceae bacterium
ACTTACGTCGTCGCAGCTCCCGATCCCGGGTGACAGGCGTTCAGCACGGAACGAGATCGTCGCCCTGGGTGATGGTGCCGGGCTGCACCACGTTGGCGTACATGCCGACGGCCTGACCCAGGTCCTTCACCACGTGGCGCAGGATGGCGCGGTCTTGGGGGATGTGGGCGTTGATCTGCTTGGTCAGCGAGGCGCAGCGCGGGCAGTCGTTGATCACCTCCACTACAGCGGAGCCGATGGCGAATCGCTGCCCGGTCCAATCGAACTCGGGGTGGCCGGGGGCATCACCCGTGTCGACCACGAACGTGGGGCGAAAGCGGCGAACGTCGACGACAGAATCGGGCAGTGCGGCAGCCATCGAGCGAAGCGCTGACGTGCTCATGATCATCAGCGGGAAGCAGTCGTAGAAGGTGCCGGGCGGCGACTCGTACTCCATCACGCTCGGGCCGAACTTGGTGAAGTCGGGCAGCGGCTCGTCGGCCTCACGGGCGAAGATCTCACGCAGATGGGCCATCGGGTCGGTGACGGTGGGGTCGGGCTTGCGCCGGAACGCATCGAGATCGGTTGCGGCGGGCAGGCGCTCGAGCCGCACCTCGCGTCCCAACGCCTCCGACAGCACCTCATTGGCGTCCGCGTCGGCGCTGGTAAGGCTGCGCCCATCGGGCAGGGAGATGGCCACATGACCGGTCGGGAGGGGAGTGGCGGCGAACTGCATGATGCCGGGGGTCTGGCGAGTGTTGGCAAGGTAGCCGCCAGCCACGTCGCGCAGCGCCCAGGTGCGGTCGCCCAGCATGCCGAGTTCGGTGAAGTCGGCTTCGGGAACGCGGCTTCCGATCATCGACTTCACTGGGTAGTTCCACAGCTCGGTGACATGCATGACGCGCCCCCTCAGAAGGTGTTGCAGAGATCGATCATCTCGCGGAGGTCACCGTAACCGTGCTTGGCGAACACGAACGCGATTCGGTGGAGGTGCAGTTTGTCGCCCTCCTTCTTCTCAGGCCCAAACGCCTCTGCAGGATGGATGCCACCGGTCTTGCAGAGGTGACCGAAGCGGCGGTTCAGCAACTGCATCTGCTCGGCCGTGGGCTCGTGCTTCAGGCGGAGGATGAGCGTGTCGCCCACGTACCGCATGGAGTCGTAGTTGCGGTAGAAGCCGATGATCTCGTTCACCGCCACCTCTGGGTCGTCGGTGATGAGGTAGAGCGAGCGATCGGCCTCGGCCACGAAGCCGCGGGCGACGAGTTGTTCGCGCACGAATGCATCGACGGTGTCCCAGTAGGGATCGCCCGGCACGTCGAGGAACACGATGGGTACGGGAAGCCCCTTGCCGGTCTGGGTGAGCGTGAGCAGTTCGAACGTTTCGTCGATGGTGCCGAACCCGCCGGGCATGCACACGAACCCGAGGCTCTCCTTGATGAGCATCAGCTTGCGAGTGAAGAAGTACTTCATGCTCACGTACTTCGAGTCGCCGAGAATCACCTCGTTGGCGCTCTGCTCGAACGGAAGGCGAATGGACACGCCGATGCTGTGCTCGCGTCCGGCGCCCTCCATGCCGGCCTGCATGATGCCGGGGCCCGCGCCGGTGATGACCATCCAGCCCTCCACGGCCAACCGGTACGCCACTTCCTTCGTCGCCCGGTAGAGGGGGTCGTCGGGCTTGGTGCGCGCTGAGCCGAAGATGGTGACCTTCGGCTCGCCCTTGGAGTGCGAGAACATCTCGAATGCATCGCCCATCTCCTGCAGCGCTGCCGCCGCAATCTTCAGATCGAGCGTCTCGGGATGTTGCTGCACCAGTTCGACGGCGGCGCGGAGCAGTTGCTGCGCGTGCCGCTTGTCGGCGCCCGTGGGCATGCCCTCGAGTAGCGAGGCAAATAGTTCGTCGGCGGGATGAAGCTCGGGCATGTTGGCCGATCAGTCGAAGGTGGCGGCTTTCTCGGCGAGTGCGTCGAGCAGTTCGGTGAAGCTCTTCTGGAAGCTCGCCACGCCTTCACGCTCGAGCTTCGCTGCAACGTCGTCGTGGTCGATCCCGACGGCGGTGAGCGCAGCCCAATCGGCGGCAGCCTGGGCCGGGTCGGCGTCGATGGTGCGGGCAAGAGTGCCGTGATCGGCGAACGATTCGATGGTGGCATCGGGCAACGTGTTCACCGTGTTCGGGCCGATGAGGGTGTCGACGTACAGCGTGTCGGGGTACGACGGGTTCTTCGTGGAGGTGCTGGCCCACAAGGGGCGCTGCGGCACAGCTCCGGCTGCCGCCAAGGCGTCCCAGCGGGGGCCGCTAAAGGTGCGCTCGTAGGCTTGATAGGCGAGGTGAGCCTGAGCAATGGCGGCCTTGCCCTTCAGCGCCACGGCTTCGGGTGTGCCGATGGCGTCGAGACGAGCATCCACCTCGCTGTCGACTCGGCTGATGAAGAAACTGGCGACACTGGCTACGTTGCCGGGCTGGGCACCTGGTGTGGCCACGTAGGCCTCCAGGCCTGCGACGTAGGCGTCCAACACCTTCTGGTACCGCTCGAGGCTGAAGATCAGTGTGACGTTGATGCAGCGACCTTCCGCGATCATCTGCTGGATGGCGGGCAGGCCTTCCTCGGTGCCTGGAATCTTCACCATCAGATTCGGTCGATTGATCTGTTCGTGCAGGTTGCGTGCCGCCACCTCGGTGCCGGGGCCGTCGTGGGCCAGGCCGGGATCGACCTCCACCGATACGAAGCCGTCGGCGCCGTGGCTGTCGTGGTACAGCGTGGCGAAACTGTCGAGGGCGCCATGGATGTCGCGGAGCACCATGCTCCAGTAATGGTCGGAGGTGCCGCCGCCGTCGGCAACCAGCTCCCGAAACTGCTCGTCGTAGTCGGCGGAGCCTTGGATGGCCTTCTGGAAGATGGTGGGGTTGCTGGTGAGGCCGCGAATGCCGCGGGCGATGAGCCCGTCGAGCGTGCCGTCGGTGATGTAGCTGCGCTTCAGGTTGTCGAGCCAGGGGCTCTGGCCGAACTCGTGGTAGAGGCGAGACAGACGGTCCATGGGATCAGCCTTTCGAGGCAGCGAGAGCGGTGGCGCGGGCCACCACGTTGGCGACGTTGAGTCCGAGCTTTTCCAACACGAGGTTGCCCGGTGCGCTGGCTCCGAAGCGGTCGATGCCGATGGAGTCGTCGGCGAACTGGGCCCATCCAAACGTGACGCCAGCCTCCACCGATAGCACCGGGACACCGACGGGCAACACGTCTGCCTGGTAGGGCGCAGGCTGGTTCAGGAAGCGGTCGACCGATGGCATGCTCACCACTCGGGCACGCAATCCGTCGGCGGCGAGCGCTGCGGCGGCTTCCACGCAAAGGCTCACTTCGGAACCGGTGGCCAGCAGCACCACCTGCGGGTTGTCGGTATCGAGCACCGTGGCTGCTCCTACGGAGACGGCTGAGCCGTCGGTGCACACCGTGACGTTCTGTCGGGTGAGCACGAGAGCAGTGGGACCATCGTGTTCGACGGCGGTGCGCCATGCCTCGACGGTTTCGTTTGCATCGGCTGGGCGGATGACCTGCAGGCCGGGGATGACGCGCAGTGAAGCGACGTGCTCGACCGGTTGGTGCGTGGGACCATCTTCGCCCACGCCCACCGAGTCGTGGGTGAACACGAAGATCACCTTGGCGCCGCTGAGAGCAGCGAGTCGCACTGGCGGGCGCATGTAGTCGAGGAACACGAAGAACGTGCCACCGGCCGGTAGCACGCCGCCATGGAGCGCCATACCCACCATCGCCGAACCCATGCCGTGCTCGCGCACGCCGTAGTGCATCTGTCGACCCGCGGGCGACGTGGGTGTCATCGGCGACTGGCCAGCGAGCTTGGTGCCCGTGTTGCCGGTGAGGTCGGCGGCGCCGGCAACCAGACCGGGCACGGTGTGGAGCGAGGCGTTGAACGCTTTCTCGATGGCTACGCGGGTGGCGATCTTCTCGCCCTGATCGAAGGTGGGCAGATGGTCCTGCCATCCCGCCACGCCGGTGGCGCCCCAGCAGGCATCCCATGCTGCACGGTCGAGCGACGAGGAATCGAAGCGGGCCTGCCATGCGTCCACAGCAACAGCGCCGCGGCCGGCGCAGTGAGCGCGGTAGGCGGCGACGAGATCGTCGGGGGCCCAGAAGGCTTCGTCGGGGACGCCCATCACGGCCTTGGTGCGGGAGATCTGCTCGGCGTTGAACGGGTTGCCGTGCGCCTCGTGGCGGTCGGTGAGGTCGGGGCTGGGTGAACCGATGTGGGAACGGAGTACCAGCAGGCTGGGCTGGTCGGTGACGGCCATCGCACGGCGAATTGCGGCCTCCAAGGCATCGCAGTCGTCGGCGATCTCTCCGAGTTGCTCCACGTGCCATCCATACGCGGTGAAACGGCCGACGACATCGTCGCTCAAGGTGAGGTTCGTGTCGCCGTCGATGGTGACGTGGTTGTCGTCGTAGATGCAGATGAGGCCACCGAGTTGCTGGTGGCCCGCGATAGACGCGGCCTCGTGGCTGACGCCTTCCATCAGGCATCCGTCGCCTGCCACCACGAAGGTGTGGTGATGCTGCACGTCGGCGCCGAACGCGGCACGCAAGTGGCGCTCGGCGAGCGCCATGCCCACAGCATTGGCGAAGCCCTGTCCGAGCGGACCGGTGGTGACCTCGACGCCTGCGGTGTGGCCCACTTCGGGGTGGCCGGGTGTGGCCGAACCCCATTGGCGGAAGGCCTTGATGTCGGCGAGTTCTAGGCCATAACCAGCGAGGAACAGCAATGAGTACTGGAGGATGCTGGCGTGGCCAGCGGAAAGGATGAAACGATCGCGGTCGGCCCAGTGTGGCTGGTGGGGATGATGCTGCATCACCCTTGCGTACAGCGTGTGTGCCAGCGGCGCCAGCGCCATTGCGGTGCCCTGGTGGCCGCTCTTGGCGTACAAGGGTGCGTCCATCGCGAAACCGCGAATGAGAGAGATCGCCTGCTGTTCTTGTTCGGGAGTGAGCGTCGTGGGCACGGCGCGACTGTACCCGTGGGTTAGGCCGGCGGCAGCAATGTGAAGGGCACCAGGTGCCACGGACCACGGTCGACGCGGCAGTGGGCGAAGATCTGGCCGTACTCCTGGAAGTCGAGTTCGCCACGCACCAGGCGGTAGGTGAACTTGCCGGGCTCCACGGTGAACGGGCTCACGTTGCGGGCGAGCTGCTCTGCGTCCTCCTCGAGACCCTTGCGGAAGATCACCTCGAACACCCCGCTGCCGGCCTCATCGGGAGCGCAGAAGATGAGCGCGACGAGGTGTGGCGAAATGGTGAGCGGCACCGGCGACGGCGCGGCCTGAGAGAACATTGCACCCGTCAGATCGATACGAGTGGACGGCCCGGGAGCCTGGCGCAACTCGAAGTTCTCGACGAAAAGGGCACTGACGATCTGCATGCAGCCGAGGGTATCCGGTCGTCAGGCCTTCGTCGCCCGTCGCAACTTCGCCCACAGTTGATCGAAAGCATTCGACACATCGGCGCTGCGGGATCCATACGCATGGATGGGGCGTCGATCGCCGATGGCCTCGTTGACGATGACACGGTGGGGGATGACGGGCTGCCAGATGGCTCGCTTACCCACGATCCGGATGAGTTCGTCGTAACGGCGGTCTGCCTCACCACTGATGGCTGGCACCTTGTTGACGACGACACCTGTGAGCTGAAGTTCGGGATTGTGGACGTCCCAGACTTCATCCACCAGATCGGCCACCGCCGAGATACCGCGCAGCCCGAGCGCTGAAGGATCCACCACGATGACGGCGTGGTCGGCGGCGCTGAGACCGGCGGTCGACAATGAACCGAGCGATGGTGGGCAATCGATGAGAACGGCGTGGAACTGGTCGGCCACGGCGTGAATCGCCTCACGGAATCGGGCCGGCGAGCCGCCGTGGTCGCGAGCCAACAGGCGCGGCGAACTCGGGATCAGCCACACTTCGCCGCCCCATGCCGACGGCATCATGGCCTTCGCGGCGGAGATGCGGCCCATCACTTCGGCAGTGGAGTTCTCCACCTCAGATGGGTCGACTCCCAGGACCCAGGTGCTGGAACCCTGCGGGTCCATGTCCACCACGAGCACGCGTCGACCTGCGTTGGCGGCAGCCGAAGCGAGACCCAGAGTGACGGTGGTCTTTCCGACTCCGCCTTTTTGGTTCAGAATTGCCACCACGCGACCCATCAGGACCATGTAAGCACGTTGGAGGTCTCATCGGTGGGCACGCTGCGTGGTGGTAAAGGGGATCCCACTCATTCGAGGCGGGACGGGATAGAGTGACACCCAATGTCAACTCTCTAGGTTCGGGAGCCCTACCGTGAAGAAGGGTCGTCACCGTCGCTTCGAAGAAGCGCGGAAACTCAAACAAGCCGGTCCCAGTGCGTTCGATCTGGGGTTCGGCGGGAACGATCATCGCCAGTCAACCGAAGACGACGAGTACGCCGCACTTGCGGAAAAGTACGGAGTTAGTTTCGACGAAGACGACGACGAAGAGTCCGACGACTGAACTTCATCGGGGTCTGCCGTGCCCGGAATCACCCCCCAAACGGCAGTTATGCAGATCCTCACCAGTCAGATCCGAAACGTTGCCCTGGTCGCTCACGTCGACCATGGCAAGACCACCCTTGTCGACGCGCTACTGCGCTCCACCGGCACCTTCGCAGCCCACCAGGCGGTGGTCGACCGAGTGATGGACTCCAACGACCAGGAACGGGAGCGTGGCATCACGATTCTCGCCAAGGCCGCGTCCATCAACTGGAAGGGCACCAAGATCAACTTGGTCGACACGCCAGGCCACGCCGACTTCGGTGGCGAGGTCGAGCGCGCCCTCACCATGGTGGATGGCGTGCTGTTGCTCGTCGATGCCGCAGAGGGCCCGTTGCCGCAGACGCGATACGTGCTACAGAAGGCATTAGCCCGCAACCTGCCAGCCATCGTCATCATCAACAAGGTCGACCGTCAGGACGCCCGGCCCGAGGAAGTGCTCGACGAGGTGTACCAGCTATTCATCGACCTCGATGCCGGCGACGAACACATTGACTTCGAGATCATCTCGGCCGTGGCCCGCGAAGGCCGTGCGATGAAGGGCATCGGCATGCCCGACGCCGACGCCGATCTTTCCGCGCTGCTCGACACCATTCTCGAGGCCATCCCGCACCCGCAGGGCGACATCGATGCGCCCCTGCAGGCGATGGTCACCCAGCTTGATGCAAGCGAGTACCTCGGCCGTCTGGCCATCGGCCGCGTGGTGAACGGCGTGATGCGCCGCGGCGAGACCGTGGCGCTGCTCGAGGAGGAGTTCGGTGAGGGGCAGCCCCCGCTGAAGCGCCGCCTCAGCCAGCTGATGTCGTTCCACGGCGTGAGCCGCGATGAGGTCGACGAGCTCAGCGCGGGCGATCTGTTCGTGATGGCCGGTTTCCCCGAAGTGGAGATCGGCGACACCATCGCATCGGTCGAGACTCCGGTTGCTCTTCCCCGACTCGTGGTCGACGAGCCGGTGCTACGCATGACCTTCGGCGTGAACACCTCGCCGCTCGCTGGCAAGGACGGCAAGTTCCTCACCAGCCGTCACCTCATCGACCGCTTGAACAAGGAACTGCTCGGCAACGTCAGCATCAAGCTGTTCGAGACCGGCTCGCCCGACGTCATCGAAGTGGCAGGCCGTGGCGAGCTTCAGCTCGCCGTGCTCATCGAGAGCATGCGCCGTGAGGGTTACGAGCTCCAGGTGAGCCGCCCCGAGGTGATCACCAAGGAAGTGA
>CAIXIJ010000130.1 GCA_903919455.1 uncultured Acidimicrobiaceae bacterium
TCGATTGCGAACACCGAACAGGTGAACGGTCTGATTCATCTGCGCACCATGCACCTCGGCCCCGACCAACTGCTGGTGGCAGCAAAGATCGACTACGACCATTCACTGAGCGTGGAAGAACTGGCCCGAGCCATCGATGCCACCGAAGCCGAGTTGCGCGCCGCGGTGCCCCTCACCGCAATCGTCTACATCGAGCCCGACATCCGCCGGAAGCTCACCGAGTGACCGCTGCAGGGAAGGCCTCGGCCCGGCTTCGCGGCGCCGAAGGCCGAACCCTCGGATTGCTGGCGCTGGGCGTGGCGGTGGTGTCGTTCAGCATGGGCTCCACGCTGGTGAAGTTGTCGCACACGCCTGGTGTGACGGTGGCGTTCTGGCGAATGGTGCTGTGCTCGGGCATCTGGCTCGTCATCCTCCGCGTCACCGAGCAGCGCTGGCTGCGGTGGGACGACATCCGCGCCGCCGTGGTGCCAGGCATCACCTTCGGTTTGAACATCACGTTCTTCTTCACCGGTGTCACCAAGACCACTGTGGCGAGCGCCGAATTCACGGGCGCCTTGACACCGCTGCTGGTGGTGCCGCTCGGCGCTCTCATCTTCAAGGAACGCACCCGCCTCGGCGCGCTGGCCTTTGGACTGGTGTCGCTGGTCGGCCTCGCACTCGTCCTGTTCAACGCTCCACCAACCGGCGAATTCAGCTGGCGAGGCGTGGCCTGGATCGCCAGCGCCACCTGCCTGTGGGCGTCATATCTCCTCACCAGCCGAAGCTTGCGACAGGGCCGTTCGGTGGCCGCCATCATGGCCGCCATCACCCCCATCGCCACAGTGGTCATCCTTCCGCTCGGGCTGTTCGTGTTCCCCGGTTCGCTCACGCAGGTGACCTGGCGCTCGGTGATCTTCATCGTCATTCTCGGCGTGCTCACCGGCACCACGGCGCACGGTCTGATGGTGTTCGCTCAGACCCACGTGCCGATCGGCGTGATCAGCATGGCGCAGGTGTCGCAGCCGGCGATGGCGGTGCTCTGGTCGGTGCTGTTCCTCGGGAGCACCGTGGTGGGCATCCAGATCGTTGGCATGGCCCTGGTGATTCTCGGCATCGCCATGGTCACAGTTCAGACCCGCCGCGGCTCTGCCCGATAGGCTTCGGTTGAAATTGACACGGGGAGCTCGATCCACGGGCTGAGAGGGTGGTCACCTGCCACCGACCCGAGAACCTGATCCGGGTAATGCCGGCGGAGGGAGTTGCACATGCCGCACGTTGCGGTTGTCATCGGTGGTGGTTCCTTGGACCCCGACGCGGTCGCTGGCCTGCCCGCCGACACGGTGATCGTGGCTGCCGACAGCGGCCTCGACCATGCCGTCGCAGCAGGCCTTCACCCGGCGGTACTGGTGGGCGATCTGGACAGCATCAGCGCCGCCGGTCGAATGTGGGCCTACGAGCACGGGGTCCGCACCGTCAACGCGCCGACCGACAAGGACGTCACCGACACCGAGATGGCGCTCCAGGCAGCCCTCGACGTGCCTGGCATCGATCAACTCACCTTGGTCGGCGGCGTAGGTGACCGGCTGGACCACCTACTCGGCACGCTGCTCGCACTCGGGCACCACCGCCTCGCCGAGGTGCCGAATGTTCGAGCCTTCATCGGCAGCACTCAGTGTGCGGTGGTACACGGCGGGCACTCGGCTTCGTTGCAGCTCGGACCACGGCGCACATTCTCCGTGTTGGCGCTTCACGGTGCCGCCACTGGCGTCAGCGTGAGCGGCGCGAGGTGGGCACTCCACGACGCCACCCTCGGTGCGGCGGAGGCACGTGGCGTCAGCAACGAGTCCATCGACGACTGGGTGACGGTCTCCGGCGTCACCGGCGTGGTCACCGTGGTGGTGCCCTCGTGAAGCGCTGGATCTCTTGCATCGCATTCACCGCATCAGCCGTCGGATTGGTGGCGTGCAGCGACGATGGCGCCACCACCCCGGCGACCGTCACGCTCGTGGCCTACGACTCGTTCCCGACGGAGAAGACGCCGCTGAATGACGCACTCGCCACCTTCACCGACGACACCGGCATCACCGTGAAGATCGTGACGGCGGGCGACGCAGGAGCGATGGTGTCCAAGGCGGCGCTCACTGCCGGCAACCCCGAGGGCGACGTGATGTGGGGCGTCGACAACACCCTCCTTTCCTCAGCGGTCGACGCAAAGATCTTCGACGGCGAACCCACGCAGGTGGACTTCGGTGATGTCTGCGTGAACTACGACATCGAGTACTTCACCCAACACCAGCTGCAGCCGCCCACCACGCTCGACGACCTCACCCAACCGGAGTACAAAGATCTCCTGGTGGTGGAGAACCCCGCCACCTCGTCACCGGGTCTGGCGTTCATGCTGGCCACCATCGACAAGTACGGCGACGCCGGATGGACGCAGTACTGGGGCACGCTGCGCAGCAACGGTGTGGAAGTGGTGGATTCCTGGGAGACCGCCTACTACGAACGATTCTCCGGATCAGGTGGCTCCTCCGGCGACAAGCCGCTCGTGGTGAGCTACGCCAGCAGCCCACCCGCCGAGGTGGTGTTTGCCGACCCGCCGATCGATACCGCACCCACCGGCGTTGCCACGAACACGTGCTTCCGACAGAAGGAGTATGCCGGCGTGCTGCGCGGCAGCCGACACCACGAAGCCGCGCAACAACTCGTGACCTTCCTCACGGGCGAGACCTTCCAACGCACACTGCCGCTCACCCTGTTCGTGTACCCGGTGAACGGGAAGATCACATTGCCGGAGGTGTTCACGAAGTTCGCCGCCGTACCTACCAACCCGTACAGCATGGACCCTGTGCGGATCGCCGAGAATCGCGAATCGTGGCAGGAGCAGTGGACCCAGACCGTCATCGGCTGACGCGCCTACCGACATGGGTCGTGCCCGCGCTGGGGGCACTTCCCATCGCCGGATTGGCGGTGTTCTACGCGTGGCCGTTCGCCACGCTGCTGGGACGCGTGCTGCGGCCATCCTCAATCGGCGACACGCTGCACTCACCCGGCATCGGACGCGCAATCTGGTTCACGTGCTGGCAGGCGCTCGTGAGCACCGTGCTCACGATGGCGGTGGGGTTCGCCCCCGCCTACGTGTTGGCCCGGTACCGCTTCCGGGGTCGCCGCGCGGCACTGGCCATCGTGACAGTGCCGTTCATGCTGCCCACCGTGGTGGTCGGTGCGGCCTTTCTCGCTCTCCTGCCGGACGGCTGGCACGGCACTGCAGCTGCAGTGGTGTTGGCGCACGTCTTCTTCAATGTGGCGGTAATGGTGCGATTGGTCGGAGCAATGTGGGCTGTGTTGCCCACCGACCTCACTGCCGTGGCTCGAACGCTGGGTGCGTCACCCGGCCAGGTGCTCCGCCATGTGGTGCTGCCGTTGCTGCGGCCCGCCCTGTACGCGGCTGCGAGCGTGGTGTTCATCTTCACGTTCACCTCGTTCGGGGTGGTGAAGCTGCTCGGCGGCGCGAAGCACTCGACCATCGAGGTGGAAATCGCTCGGCGCGCCACCCAACTCGGCGACATCGACGGAGCTGCGGTGCTGTCCGTCGTGCAACTGATCGTGCTCGCTGTGGTGGTGTGGTGGTCGGCCCGATGGCAACGACGCGCGCAGCACACGTTCACTGCCGGGCACAGCACCCGACGGCCGCGCAGCCGTTCGGAGCGGCGCGGTGTGGCGCTGGTGATGGCCATCACCGTCGCCGCGATGGTGGCACCGATCGCGGTGATGACAGCGCGGTCGTTCCGTACGTCGTCGGGTTGGTCACTCACCCCCTGGCGCACGCTCGGGGCGAACGAGGTACGACCCGGTATCAGCCTCGGCGTCGACCCGCTCGGCTCGCTTGCGGTGTCGCTGCGCTACGCAGCACTCGCGACCGTGATCAGCGTGGTGTTCGGCGGACTGGCGGCACTCACCATCGCGAGCGCACGGCGACACGGGCGTCTGCTCGATGCCGGCCTGCTGCTGCCGCTCGGCACCTCGGCGGTCACGATCGGCCTCGGCATGCTCATCACGTTCGATACCGGGCCCTTCGATTGGCGGGCGGCCTGGTGGCTGCCACCCGTCGGGCATGCGCTGGTAGCCATCCCCTTCGTGGTCCGCAGCCTGCTGCCCACGCTGAGCTCGATCGGCGCCGATCAGCGCCTCGCCGCTGTAACGCTCGGTGCATCCCCGCTGCGCGCTTGGTGGGAAGTGGAAGTACGACGCCTCCCCGCTCCTCTGTTGTCGGCCGCAGGGTTCGCCGCGGCGATCTCACTCGGCGAATTCGGGGCCACCACCTTCCTCACCCGTTCAGGGCGGGACAGCATGCCCATCGCCATCGACCGACTGCTCGGCAGAACCGGAGCCGTGCCGCACGCCCAGGCGTTTGCGCTGGCCACCGTGCTGTTCGTGCTGACCGCTGCGGTGGTCGCGGTGGCCGATCGACAGGAGGCTGACGATGCTCGACGTGCGTGACGTTTCGCTGTCGTTCGACGGGCACCCGGTGTTGCAGCGCGCAGCGCTGCAGGTGCCAACAGGCGACGTGGTGGCACTGCTGGGTCCATCGGGCGCTGGCAAGAGCAGCCTGCTGCGGGTGATAGCCGGCCTGCTGGTTCCCGACACCGGCACCGTGTGGCTCGATGGCAGGGAGGTCACGCATGTGCCGCCGCACCAACGGCACATCGGGTTGATGTTCCAGAACGAGCAACTGTTTCCTCACCTCGACGTGGCCGCGAACATCGGTTTCGGACTGCGCATGCAGGGCGCCACCAAGACCGCGATCGCGACGCGCGTGGAGGAGCTGCTGACCGTGGTGGGGTTGCAGGGCTTCGGGCAACGCCGCGTCGCACACCTCAGCGGCGGCGAGGCGAAACGAGTGGCGCTCGCCAGAGCGCTTGCCCCTCGCCCGGCGGTGCTGCTACTCGACGAGCCGCTCACCGGCCTGGATCGTGAGCTGCATGATCGTCTGGCGCTCGACCTCGCCAGCATCCTCCGCTCCACCGTAACCGCGGCCGTTCTCGTCACCCACGATCACGATGAGGCCGCCACGGTGGCCGACCGCACCGTCGTGCTCGGTGCCGACATGACCTGACACACTGACCGATTGTGACAACGCCACTTCGCATCGGCTTCCTCGGCGCTGGTCTGATCGCCGCCTATCACTCGAAGAGCCTGAAACGCAGTGGCGCGCCCGTGGTACGCGCCGGCGTGTACGACCCCGACACCGATCGTGCCGAGGCCTTCGCAGCGGCCAGCGGACACACGGTGTGTCGCTCCGTCGACGAAGTACTCGACGGGTGCGACGCCGTGTACATCTGCACCTGGACGAACTCGCATCCGGAACTGCTCGCTCGCGCCGTGGCCCGGGGTCGACACGTGTTCTGCGAGAAGCCATTGGCGTTCACCGCGGATGAGGCTCAACGCATGGCCGACGCCGCCGACGCTGCAGGCGTGACCCATCAGGTGGGCCTGGTGCTGCGCCACTCACCGGCCTACGTGTGGGCCAAGCAACTGGTCGACGACCCGGCGGCGGGCCGGGTGATGACCGTGGTGTTCCGCGACGACCAGTTCATCCCCATCCAAGGTCACTACGCCAGCACGTGGCGGGGCGACGTGTCGCTGGTGGGCGCCGGCACATTGCTCGAGCACAGCATCCACGATGTCGACATGCTCCGCTATCTGGTGGGCGACGTTCGCCGAGTGAGCGCCCACATGGGCTACTTCCACGGCCTCGACGGCATCGACGACGTGGCGACCGCGTCGCTACGGTTCGCCGGCGGCGCCACCGGCGTGCTGAACAGCGTCTGGCACGACAACCTCGCCCGGCCCAGCCTGCGACGCGTGGAGATCTTCTGCGAACGTCGCCACATCGTGATCGATGGCGACGACTGGTTCGGCCCGGTCAGCTGGACCGACAGCGATGGCGGCAGTGGATCGTTGGAGGGTGAGCACCTCAGCGCCGCCGCCAACGACCTGCGCGACGGCACCGACAACCCCGACGGCGAGTTTGTGCGGGCAGTGCTGGAGGGCCGCCAGGCAACGCCCGACCTGCACACCGCCGTGGCGGCACATCGCATCGTGGACGCCATGTACGCGTCGGCCGCGGCCGACGGCAACACGGTGGACGTATGAGGCCGGAAGTCGCCGAGATCAGCGCCGCCGACACACACGCCCTGCGACTGAGCGTGCTGCGATTCGACACGCCCACCAAGGAGGTCGTGTTCCCCGAAGACGAGTTGCCCGGATCGTGGCATCTCGGCGCCCACCTCGACGGGGAACTGGTCGCCACCTCCAGTTGGGTGCCTCGCGAGCACGGCGCTCAGCACGCGGTGCAACTCCGAGGCATGGCGACGCATCGTGGCATGCAGGGGTCGGGAATCGGCGGCGAGTTGCTGGAGCGCGGATGCGAGTTGGCTGCCGAGCGCGGCTTTTCGCTGGTGTGGGCACGCGCCCGAGACGCCGCACTCGCCTTCTACGAACGACATGGGTTCGTGGTGGAGGGCGACGGGTTCATCGACCAGGCCACGCAGCTGCCGCATCACCTGGTGGTGCGACCGCTCGGCTGACTTTGCCGAACGACCCATCTCGCCGTACCCAGTAGAGGCGTGTTGGACCCCCAAACCGCTGCGGTACATCTACGCCAGCGAGCCGCTGCGTTGTTCTTCCTCGCTCGCCGGATGGAACAACTCGAGGTGCTCACCTTGCACCGCTCAGCGAGCGCAGACACCTGGGTGGGGCCATCACAGGCCCACTGCGAAACGTCGCTGCGAGGGCATCGCAGCGCACTGCTTCGGCACGCCGCCGAACTCGCTGCTACGGCCAGACGAATGGAACGGGTGGCCGATCAACTCGCCAGCGTGCAGCCTGGAGCGATCCGGTGACCTTCCTCGCCTACGACCCCACGCAGCTCGTCGCCCTGCTCCAGCGAATGCGCGTGGCCACCGAGGAGCTCCGCTCGTTGAGGTACTCAGACCCTGAGGCGGTAGCAGCGATGACCGCCGTCGCCAGCGCAGCCAATGATCTGGAACGCCGCTGGCAGCCAATCGTGCGACGGGTGCTGTCCACCGCCCCGCTGGATCAGGGGCACCGACATCGCGACCTCGATGCCATCGACAACGCCGCGGCCCGCCAGATGGCGACGGAACGGGGTTGGTTCGTCGCCGAAGACCCCACCCTGGACAACCTGGCAACGATGACCGACGTGGTCGCGTTGGCCGAACGACTGACGCACATCGACCTCGCTGACGCCGCAGCCGACCCTGCCACCGTCCACTGGCTCGCCGCTCGATGGCGGCTCATCGCGCGCTCCCCAGCGCTATCTGCCGCCTTCATCGAGCACTTTCCCCGATGGACCCAACTGGCGGATGCGCTCGGCAGATCACGAGCGCAGCGAGTGGCCGGCGACGGTATCGACATTCCCAGCGCGCTGCGACCGCTCGACGACGCGCTGGCGGGCCTGAGCCTGATCCTGCGCGGACAACCGCTCCAATGGGTCGACCGTGTCGAGCCGTACACCGCAGCGTTGCTGATTCGCACCCTTGCTCTCGCGCCCGGAGATCTGGCTCTCGCCGTCGACCGACTGCTGCAACTGCCGCGCTACCCACTCGACGAAGCACCTGCGGCCAACCACGCCGATCTGCTGCTCGGCACCTTGCTGCGCGACCAGGTGGCCTGCACCCGCTATGTGGAGTTGGCCATCGCACACCCGGGCACGCTGTTCGATCACCTCACCGACCCCACGCTCGCCAATCAGGTGGTGCTCTCCGGAACCGACCCACGGTTCGTCGACGAGGCCACCGCAGGTCGCCTGGTGCCCTCATTGATCCGCTGGTTCGACAGCGAGCCATCGCGCAACCCCGGCGGGCTGCTGGCCGACCTGGTGACTCCATGGACGGTGCAGTTCTCGCCGACCCATCACGCCTGGCACCTCGACACCACGACGCGCAACGTGCTCCTCGGCATCGCTCTGGGTGCTGATGGCGCGCTCCAGCGTTTCATCGACAACGAAGCATCGATCATCGCCGGTGCTCGTCGAACCTTCTCGTCGCATACGGCCCACCGTGGCGAGTTACTGGCCGGCTGGGTGGGCCTTATCGGAGGACTCGTGATGAACGAGAAAGTTCGGCAGGTGACGCTGCGCCGAAGGGCGTGGGACATGCTCTGCAACATTGCCGCACTCGCCGCGTCGCTGGCACCGGGCATGGCCCTAGGCGTGACCACATCAGTGGCCATCATGGTGGTGCACGACCATCTCGGCCCCGACGTGGCGAAGGAGCAACGCAACGCCGTGTGGGGAAAGTCGGCCGCGGTCACTATGGCAGCCGTTTACCTGGCGAAGGAGGTGCACCGCCTCTGGATCGCGAACGGTCGCCTTCCGCGCGGGTTTGCCACACCTCCCGAGCTCAACACCAAGGTGGTGTCACCGTCGGAGCAGTGGTACAACGATTTCGAGGACTGGATGTTCACATTGCCCGGCGGCATCGACGGAACGATGGCCAACGAAGCCCGACACGCGGTGTGGGCCGCGCTCAACCCTTGGCTCGTGGGCGAGCTCAGTTCTCAGGCGTGACACAATCGCAGCGTGACACCGGACGAACTCGCCGGCCTTCCTCGGCCGCTGGCCTTCGTACTTCCCGGTGGGGGTGCGCTCGGCTCGTACCAGGTGGGGGTGCTGCGTGCGCTCACCGAGGCCGGTGTGGTGCCCGACATGCTGGTCGGCGTCTCGGCGGGATCCGTGAACGCTTCACTGTTCGCGTGGAACCAAGGGCTGGATGGCATTCAGCGGCTCGAGGCGATCTGGCGCAGCATTCGACGGCGCGATCTACTGCGGTTCCAACCGCATCGAATGGCACTGGCGTTCGCGGGACGACATCCTTCGTTCCTCGACAACCGTCATGGCCGCGAGTTTCTTCGCCGCCACCTCGGTGGACGATTGCTGGAACATGCACCCGTGCGGCTGGTGCTGGTCGGCACCGATCTCTCCACCGGCGAGGCCGTTGCCCTCACGGCGGGTGAGGCGGTCACGGCGGTGCTTGCAAGCAGCGCCTTCCCCGGCGCCTACCCGCCGGTGCACTTCGGTGGCCGAACGCTCATCGACGGCGGAGTGGTGGCCGACGTGCCGCTGGACCTCGCGAAGGAGATGGGGGCTGCATCGGCACTGGTGCTGTCGATCCCACCGCTCTCAGCCGGTGCCCCTCCGACGAACGCGATCGAGATCCTGCTGAGGTCGAGTTCGCTCGGCGTGGAAGCCCACGGGAGAACCGTGCTCCGTCGGCCACCCGAAGGACTGCGCGTCGCCGAAATCACGGCGCGGCCGTCGCCACTCGGCACCTTCGACGTCGGTAAGACCACCGCGATGATCGAGGAAGGCCACGCTGCCGCGACCTCATGGTTACGACAGCTCGCTACGGAATCGTGACCGTCGTCTTCAGCAGCGCGCTGTCGCTCTCGGTGATGTTGATGATGAGTTCCATCGTCCAGACACCCGGCCTCGGGAACGTGACCTTGCCGCTGTAGTGGTTCGGACCCTCAGCGGCGAGGGTGACTGGCGAGAACGGCACGTTCGCCGAGGGCAACGACACCCGAGCCGTCACGTTGGCGACCGGAGCGATGGATCCGCCTGGTGGCGTGATGACCACGTGGATGTCGTTACCGCCCACCGAGCCGGGGCTGATGGATACGGCAGCGATGACGCCATTCGCGGTGACTGTCTGCGAGAACGGCACCGCTGCCACCGGAGGACGAGGAGGCTGACCCACCATGCCCGCAGCGAGACCGACGATGAGCAAGCCCATGATCGCCTCGATCGCCACGGTGCGCCGGAGCGAGGCTGCCCCGTCGTGGTGCAACACCCAACGCGATACACCTCCCACCGCCACCATGGCGACGACCACCATCACCTTGGCCAGCAGCAAGCGACCCCAGGTGGTGGCCGTGACGTCGTCGAGGCCGCCGGCGAGCTTCAGCGTTGCCGCAACACCCGTGGCGACGATCAGCGGGACGGCGATGAACGCGGTCATGGAGAACCGCTGCACCGGACGAACCGCTTCCGGCTCTGCAAGCCAACTCTTTCCTGCGAACAGCAATGCCAGCAGGCCGCCGACCCACAGCACGATGGCGGTGAGGTGGATGGCGTCGAGAGCGATCCAGAGTAACTTCGGGTCCATCGAGTTTGGGTGACCGGACGCTGAGAACGTGACGATGGCGATGAGACCGGCCGATCCGGCGATGGCTTCCCACCACGTGGCCTTGTGCGACTTCCACGTGACCAGCATCACGCCGAGCACCACCGCGAGTGCGAACCGCAGCCAGAGCATCCGCCCCGTTTGTGTGCTCACCACATCGGCCCACACGGAGGGCTTGAACCCGTCGCCGACCGTGCCGCCCTTGGCCTGAGCCCCAAACATCATGAACGCGAACGCTGCACCGACGAGCAGCGTCACGAGACCGACCCACATCAGTGTCTGGATGCCGCGGCGGGTGCCGAGCGCTGGCCGCCCCTGCACCGACCAAACGCCAACGCCGATGAGGAGGATCGCACCTGCCAACGACAGGAACCGCGCCACCGTGTAGACCCACTTCACTGCCGGGTCGACACCATCACCGCCGTGAACCTGATCGATGAGGTCTTGCCCGCTTCCTGCCGCTGCAGTGCCGATCTGGAAGCTGAAGGCTCCGTCCACGACGTGGCCATCGGCCGACGAAACGCGCCAGGTAACGGCGTAGAGGCCGTCCTGCAGGGTCGGCAGGTCGGCCTGCACGATCGAGGCATCGGCACCGCCAACGGGCGCGCCCACTTCAACTGCCTTGCCCGACGCATCGAACACCTTGATGCTGGCCAGCGACGCCTCGATGTCTTCGTCGTAGTCGAGCACGATCTGCGGCGGGCTCTTCTCGAGCACGCTGTTGGCGGCTGGGGTACTGGACTCCAGCGCTGCGTGGGCTGATGCGGTGGAGGAGGGCAGCGCAGCCAGGGCGACCATTCCCAGCAGCGCGGCGGCAACGCCGCGGACCATGTTGCGATTCATCCCATCAACCCCGCTGGTTCCAATCCCTCGATCGAGGCTCGACCCAGCAGCCACGCCGCCCGTTGTTGATCACTCACTGCCAACACTGCGGGTGGCAAACCGGTGAGCCCCATCGGACGACGACTGTTCCAGAGAATGCCGAGCAGTCGTAATTCGGTTCGAACGTAGTCGGATGGCCAGTCCGCCCACGAGTACTCGAGGCCGAGATCGGCGTGGTGCACCACGGTCTCGCGCCACCTCCGCATCGGCACGTCGTCCATCAGCACTGGGCCAAAGGGAGCCGAACCCGAACCCGACCATGCCGCCGGGGTCATCAACTCGAATGTCGCCTCCAACGCAGCCGCCGATGATCGAACATCCAGCGACAGACCGACCGCGCCCCGATGGGCGCCAGCTTCGATGTCGGCTCGGCGTTGTTCGGCACCACCCGGGTACATGGCCGCTTCCTCGCCGCGAATGGCGGCTTCGAGCAGATTCCTCAACGCGTCGGCGTTGCGGGAAATGTGCGTGAGCACGTGCCCCACCGTCCAGTTCGGCAGCAACGAGGGACGTGCCACTTCATTGTCGGTGAGGTTCTCCATGCGGGCGACCAGGATGCGATGCGCGTCGAACACCCCCTGCATTGCCCGTTGGCGATCACTCATCGATGTGAGCGTAATGGACAGGATTCATGGCAACCTGTGCCCCATGCAGATCGCCATGGTCGGCCTGGGGCGCATGGGCGCCAACATGGTCCGTCGACTCCAGCAAGGTGGCCACCACTGCGTGGCCTACGACGTGAACGAGGCCGCTGTGTCGGCGATGGAGGCGGAAGGCGTTCAGGGTGCCCGCTCGCCGCAGGAAGTCATCGCAGCACTCCACGCCCCGCGGCACATCTGGCTGATGGTGCCGGCAGCTTTCACCGCGTCGACCATCGAAACGTTTGCCGCGCTGCTCGAACCCGGCGACACCCTCATCGACGGCGGCAACTCCTGGTACCGCGACGATGTGGACCACGCCGCAGCGCTCACTCCGAAGGGCATCAACTACGTCGACGTGGGTACCAGCGGCGGCGTGTTCGGTCTCGAGCGCGGGTACTGCCTGATGATCGGCGGCCCCACCGACGCCGTGCAGCAGTTGGCGACGGTGTTCGACACGCTGGCGCCGGGCATGGCTGCCGCACCGCGCACGGCGGGCCGCGAGGGCGACGAAGGCACGGAAGAACACGGCTGGCTGCACTGCGGCCCCAGCGGCGCCGGCCATTTCGTGAAGATGGTCCACAACGGCATCGAGTACGGGATGATGGCCTCGTATGCCGAAGGATTGAACGTGCTCGCCAACGCGAACATCGGCAGCGCCGATCGCCCGAAGGACGCCGAAACGGCACCGCTCACGCATCCCGAGTACTACCGCTACGACCTCGACCTCGCCGCCATCACCGAGGTCTGGCGGCGCGGCAGCGTGGTCTCGAGCTGGTTGCTCGACCTCACCGCCGCCGCATTCCACGCCGACCCCGAACTCAGTCAGTACGAAGGCCGCGTGTCGGACTCCGGCGAGGGCCGCTGGACGCTGCACGCCGCCATCGACGAAGGTGTGCCGGTGCCCACACTTGCCGCATCGCTGTGGGACCGCTTCTACAGCCGCGAACGCGGCGAAGTGGCACACAAGGTGCTGTCGGCCATGCGCGCCGGTTTCGGCGGTCACCACGAAGTGAAGGAACCGCGTTCGTGAGCACCTCGCAGCAACCCAAGGCCGATGCTCTCGTGCTGTTCGGCGCCACCGGCGACCTCAGCAAGCGCAAGCTGTTCCCCGCTCTCTACCGGATGGAAGAACACGGCTCGCTGAAGGTGCCCGTCATCGGCGTGGCGCGCAGCGACTGGAGCGACGAAGGCTTCCGGCAGCACGCGCACGACTCCATCATCGCCGCCATCGCCGACGCGAAGGCTTCCGTCATCGATGCCCTGCTGGCGAGGCTCGACCTCGTGCAGGGCGACTACGCAGACCCCGCCACCTGGACCTCGCTCTGCGACACGCTCGACCGCCACCACAGTCAGCAGGCCGTGTACTACATGGCCATTCCGCCCAGTTCCTTTCCCATCGTGGCGCAGTCGCTCGCCACTGTCGGCTTGAACACACGCGGCCGCATCGTGGTGGAGAAGCCGTTCGGTCGCGACTACGAGAGCGCGGTTGAGCTCAACGACCTGCTGCACTCGGTGTTCCCCGAAGAGCGCATCTTCCGCATCGATCACTACCTCGGCAAGGAGAGCGTGGAAGACCTGCTGGTGTTCCGCTTCTCCAACACGCTGCTCGAGCCCGTGTGGAACCGCAACTACGTGCGCAGTGTGCAGATCACGATGAGCGAGACCATCGGCGTGGAGGGTCGAGGCAACTTCTACGACAGCGTCGGCGCTATCCGCGACATCATGCAGAACCATCTGTTGCAGGTGCTGTCGCTGGTGGCCATGGAGCCTCCCGTCGGTCCGGAGAGCAGCTTCCTCCAGGACGAGAAGGCGAAGGTATTCGCCGCAATGCGCCCCATCGACCCAGGCTCCATGGTGCGTGGTCAGTACGTGGGGTACCGCGACGAACCCGGCGTGGCTGCCGACTCCACGGTCGAGACATTCGTGGCCGCGAGGCTGGAGATCGACTCGTGGCGTTGGGCTGGCGTGCCGTGGTACGTGCGCTGCGGCAAGGGCCTCACCAGCGCTGCCACCGAAGTGGTGGTGGAGTTTCGCGAACCGCCGAGCTTGCTGTTCGACGAGGCCGGTGGCCCTGAACCGCAGCGCAACCTGGTGCGCTTCCGTCTCGGCAAGCACGACGGCGTCACGTTCACGCTGCAGGCCAAGACCCCCGGCCAACACCTCGACAGCCAGAACGTCGATGTGGCGGTGGATTTCGCCGCTGCACTCGGCGAACGGCGTGAGGCCTACGAGCGCCTGCTCGACGACGCCCTCGCCGGCCTCCCCCGTCGTTTCGCCCGCGAAGACATCGTGGAACAGACGTGGCGCGTGGTGCAGCCCGCTCTCGACACGGCCGGCCCGGTGCACCCCTACTTCCGTGGCTCGTGGGGCCCCAGCGAAGCCGAGCGCATCCTCCGCGGCGATGAGTGGTTCCAACCCGCCGAGTGACGCTCCGGGCGAGAAGTTAGCTGCGGCCGCGCTTGGGAACGACCACGACGGTGCCATCGTCCTGGTGGTGCACGCTGACGCTGACGCCGTAGAACTCGCTGAGGATGTCGGGGCGCAGCACATGAGCCGCCGAGCCACTGGCCACCACATGGCCCTGATGCAGCAGCGACAGCCGGTCGGCATACAGCCCAGCGAGCGTGAGGTCGTGCATGGCCGACACCACCGTGAGGCCGTGCTCGCGACGCAGGCGATCGACCAACTCCAGCGCCTGCTGCTGATGGCCGATGTCGAGTGCGCTCGTGGGTTCGTCGAGCAACAGGATCGGCGACTCCTGGGCGATAGCACGGGCGATCACCAGACGCTGACGCTCGCCACCGCTGAGGGTGCCGAGGCGCCGCGTGCCGAACTCGCGAAGATCGAGCCGTTCGAGCACGTCCTCCACGAGGGCCCGATCGTGCTTGGTCTCCGTGCCGAAGTAACCGACGTAGGGGTTGCGGCCCAGCAACACGTACTCGGCCCCGGTCATGTCGTCGGGCATCAGTGGCGACTGCGGCACGTACGCCACCATTGCGGCGCGCCGCTTGGGTGACCGCATGTCGATGGGTGTGCCATCGACCGTGATGATGCCGCGGTACTTCACCAGCCCGGCAACGGCCCGCAGCACCGACGACTTGCCGGCTCCGTTGGGGCCGATGAGGCACAGCCACTCGCCCGGCTTCACCTGTTCATCCAGCGCATACACGGCCTCGCGATTGCCGTACAGCACGTTCACGCATTCGAACCCGAGCGAACTCATGCGGGCACCCGCCTCGAACGCAGCACGAAGATGAACATCGGCGCACCCACGAGCGCGGTGACCACGCCAATGGGAGTCTCGCCGCCGTGCTCGATCATCCGGCCGGGGATGTCGGCGAGGATGAGGAACGACGCACCCACGAGGATGCTGAGCGGCAGCACCACTCGGTACGACGAGCCGGCGACCAGACGCACGAGGTGCGGCACCATGATCCCGACGAACCCGATGAGGCCACTGACGCTCACCACCGCAGCAGTGCCGAGTGTGGCGGCGATCACCACGATGAGACGGATGCGTCGGACCTCCGAGCCCAACGTCATCGCCTCTTCGTCGCCCACTCGCAGCACATCCAGTTGGCGACGGTGCAGCAACAGCACCACGGTGGCCAGCAGCACGTACGGCGACACCAGTTTCACGTCGTCCCACGTTGCGGTGCTCACCCGACCACTGATCCAGCTGTAGACCTCTTTGATCACATCGCTGTGACGCAGCAGCAGGTACTGCTGCAGCGCCGTGCCAAGCGCAGCCACGGCTACGCCCGCCAGCACCAGGCTGAGGCCGCTGCCGCCGAACGACGCACCCACGAGGTACGTCACCAGCACCGCGGCCAGCGCACCGACGAAGGCAGCCAACGGCAGCGGATCGACCGGCCAGCCCGAGGTGGCGGTGCGGCCATAGGCGAACACCAGCGTGGCGCCAAGGCCCGCACCGGCGGCCGCCCCCAACAGGTAGGGGTCGACCAACGGGTTGCGGAACACACCCTGGTAGCCAGCGCCAGCGAGCGAGAGCATCGCGCCCACCACACCGGCGAGGACCACGCGAGGCAGTCGGATGTTCCAGATGATGTCCCAGTTGGCAGCGCTGATCCCACCAGCCGGCCCGATCATCGCACCCAGCACGATGGCAGCCGCCAGCAGCACCACGGCCGCGACGATCCACCAACGATTGAGGCGACGACGGGCGAACACGTCAGGCTCCTGCCGGCACCTTGGCGATGGCATCGCCCACGGCAGTGATGAACTCGACGAGACGCGGTCCCCAGCGAGACGCGACGTCGTCGTCGATGGCCACCACGCCGGCGTGCTGCACGGCATCCAGCTGGTCCCAACCCGGTCGGGCAGCGACCGTCTCGGGCGACTCGCCGCAGCACTTCGTGTCGGCCAGGAACACCAGCGCCGGGTTCTGCTGCACGATGTACTCGGCGTTCAGCTGCGGATAGTCGTTGCCGGGCTGAGCGCCATCGGCAATGTTCACCAAGCCGAAGAGTGCATACACCTGGCCGATGAAGGTGTTGCTGGTGACGCTGTAGAGCGTGTTGTCGAGCTCGTGGTACATCTTCAGCGGCGAAGCCAGCTTCGGCGCTGCATCGACCGCGGCCTTGATGTCGGTCTGCATCTTGCTCACCAATTCGGCGGCGTCACCTACATGGCCGGTGGCCGCACCCAGCTGCTCGATCTGGCTGTACACGTCGTCGAACGTGGCCGCAGCACGGCCAACCCACACGGTGATGCCCACCTTCTCGAGTTGCGCCTTCAGGGTGTCGTCCTGCACGATCACCAGGTCGGGCTGCAGCGCGGCGATGGCCTCCACGTTCGGTTCGAAGCCCGACAGATCGTGCGGCTTCTGCAGCGCCTCGGCCGGATAGTTGCTCTGATCGTCGACGGCAATCACCTGGTCGGCGGCGCCGATGGCGAACAGCATCTCGGTACCGGTGGGCGAAAGGCTGACGATGGCCGAGGGCAATGGGGCACCCGCGGTGGTCTCTGGCGCAGCCGCCGAGGTGGGCGCTGCGGTGGTGGCCGCCGACGAATTGTCGTCGCCGCACGCAGCACCGGTGATCAGCAGCGCGGTGAGCGCTGCAATGGACGTGAAACGTTTCATCGGAAAGTCCTCCGTAGTGGAGGACAAGTGAGGAACGGGCGGAAATCTCCGCCGCGGACCGCCCTTGCCTCGAGGGTCTGGTTAACGCAAGTAGAACCAGGCGACCGGACTCGCCGTGCTGAACACGGACCACCGTTGCGGGACAGTGCCGGAATCTCACCGGACTTCGCTGGGAACCACTCATCCGTTTCGTTACCGAGCCGGACGAGGCGACCATAGCAAAGGCGTGCCTATGCTCCAAGCGACATGAGCAACGACGACCTACAACCACTCACCGACGATCCCCGCCCGTCTGGTGGCCGCCAAGCCGAGTCACTGGTGCTCGTGAACACCGGGAATGGCAAAGGCAAGAGCTCAGCGGCGTTCGGCGTGATGATCCGCGCACTCGCCCGCGACTGGAAGGTTGCCGTCGTCCAGTTCGTGAAGAGCGGCGACTGGAAGGTCGGCGAAGAGAAGATGGGTCGCAAGCTGGGCGTCACATGGCATGCCCTCGGCGGCGGCTTCACCTGGGACTCCGACAACCTGCAGCACGACATCGACCTTGCGCGCGCCGCCTGGGCGGAGGCCGAGAAGGAATTGGCTGCCGGCGAGCACGACCTGGTGATTCTCGACGAACTCACCTACCTGTGCACTTGGGGCTGGGTGCCCACCGCCGATGTGGTGGCTGCCATCCTCAATCGACCGAGCCGCGTGAACGTCATCATCACCGGTCGCGATTGCCCGCAGGAGATCATCGACATCGCCGACACCGTCACCGAGATGGTGCACGTGAAGCACGCGTACGACAACGGCATCCTGGCCAAGCGGGGCATCGACTACTGATGCTCACCCTGCTGGTGGGCGGGGCGCGAAGCGGTAAAAGCACGCTGGCGGTGCAGATGGCAGAACGCCAGAACGCACCGGTCACCTTCATCGCAACGGCGGAGCCATTCGACGACGATCTTCGCGAGCGAGTGGCACGGCATCGCGAAGAACGCCCAGCGCACTGGCACACCGTCGAATGCGCCATTGAGTTGGCAGCCGCCATCGAGGCAACACCCCTCGACCGGTTCCTGATCGTCGACTGCCTCACGGTGTGGCTCGGCAACCTCTTCGCTCATGTCGGCGACGTTCCCACCATCGCCGGATATGGGTTCGACACGACGGCCGCCCTCGAACGACGGCGGGCGACCGGCGGCGCAACCGTGGTGGTGAGCAACGAGGTGGGCATGGGCATCCATCCCGAGACCGAGATGGGACGCGTGTACCGTGACCAACTCGGGCGCCTGAACCAATCGGTGGCCGCCGTCGCCGACACCACACTGTTGCTGGTGGCCGGACGAGCAATTCGACTGGATGACCCGTGGGAGTTGTTGAAATGAACTGGATGCGCGACTCGCTGGCGAACCTGGCCGCACCCGACCAAGCCGCTGGCGACGCGGTGAGCGAGCGAGCGGCCGACATCTTGCGACCCGCAGGCGCACTGGCCCGACTCGACACCGTCGGCGTGTGGATGGCGCAGTGGCAGGGCACCTCGCAGCCCGCTGTGCGCAAGCCTGCCGGGTTGATCTTCGCCGCCGACCACGGCGTGGCGGCTGCCGGCGTGAGCGCGTACCCCATCGAGGTCACCGCCGCGATGCTGGCCGCCTACCGCGCCGGAAAGAGCACCGTGTCGGCGTTCGCCGCCGTCGTCGGAGCCAGCGTGGAGGCCATCGACGTAGGCGTCGGCCGCCCCACCGGCGACATCCGGGTGGAACCCGCGCTATCAGCCGAGCGGTTCGACGAATGCGTTGCTGCCGGCCGCAGTGCCGTCGAGGCGCTGGATGCCGACCTGCTGGTGATCGGCGAGATGGGCATCGGCAACACCACCGCAGCCGCTGCAGTGACAGCAGCGTTGCTGGGCGGCGACCCCGCCGACTGGGTGGGGCGTGGCACGGGCGTGGACGACGACGGCCTCAGCCGCAAACGCGATGCGGTCACCGCCGCAGTAGAGCGCATCGCCGGGATTACCGACCCACTCGAAGTGTTGCGCGAAGTGGGCGGAGCCGAGTTGGTGGCTATGGCCGCCGCCATCGTTGCCGCACGCCAACGACACCTGCCCGTCTTGCTCGACGGCTATGTCGTTACCGCCGCGGCCCTGCCGTTGGAAGTTGCTGCACCCGGCGCCTTGGACCACTGCCAGGTGGGCCACTGCAGCGCCGAGCCCGGTCATCGTCGGCTGGTGGAGCACCTCGGAAAGCAACCGCTGCTCGATCTCGGCATGCGCCTCGGCGAAGGTTCCGGCGCCATGGCCGCCGTGCCGTTGGTGGCCATGGGGTGCGCCGGTATCACCGAGGTGCCCACGTTCGGTGAGTGGTTCGGCTGACGGAATGGGTCTGCTCGCTGCGCTGCAGTTCCTGACGCGGGTGCCCATCCGGCTGAAGAAGGAACCGTCGCTGAACGCAACCGTGGCCTGGTTTCCCTTGGCTGGCGCCATCATCGGTGCTGCCGTGGGCGGTACGGCCGCGGGCCTGTGGCACGTCGTGCCGCCACTGGTCGCAGGCGCCGTGGGTGTCACCGTCGGACTGCTCATCACCGGGGCCTTCCACGAGGACGGTCTGGGCGACATCGCCGACGCCTTCGGCGGCGGCTGGACCGTGGAACGCCGCCTCGAGATCTTGAAGGACTCGCGCCACGGCACGTACGGCGTGGCAGCCATCTGCGCGTCGATCGTGCTGCGCGTGGTGGCATTGGGTTCTCTACCCGGCCCGTGGGCCATGTTCACCGGCGCAGTGGCTGCACACACGATGGGCCGCGTCGCCGCCGTGGGTATGGCCGGCACGATGAAGCTGGCCACGCACTCGGGTCTCGGCGCCGACTACGGCCGCGGCACCACACGCCTACGGGCCGCAGTGAGCGTGGTGGGCGGCACGGCCCTCACCGCCGTGGCCGTGGGCTGGTGGGCACTGCCCCTCGCCGGTGCTGCGCTCATCGCGGTGCTCGCCACCGGCACCCTCGCTCGCCGCAAGATCGGTGGCATCAGCGGCGACGTGCTGGGCGCCACCGAGCAGGTGGCCGAAATCCTGTGCCTCGTGGTGCTCACCGCCCAGGCGGTATAGCCACGGGATCGTCCTCACCGTCGAGGTCGCGGCGGCCAGCTGCGACCGCCTCAGCCAGGTCAGCCGGCCATACGCTGCACGATCTGGCGCAGGATGGCGCTCGACGTGGCGAAGTTCAGACGGGTATGTCCCACGCCGAGTTCACCGAATTCGGGGCCTTCGTTCACGCGCGCGCCGCGGCGCAGGAACTCCTCCGATGGGTCGTCGCCGAGCCCAAGCGGACGGCAGTCGATCCAGAGCAGATAGGTGGACGACGGCACGGTGGCCACCGCACCGGGCAAGTGCTCGCACACCAGCTCCACAGCAAGGTGACGCTGCGCGTCGAGGTGCGCCATTACGGCATCGAGCCAGGGATCGCCATCGGTCCAGGCAGCGCGGGCAGCCTCGGCACCGAACATGTTCGGTTCGCCGTAGAGGTGGTCGGCCACGGCGTTCACCCGTTCACGCAACGCCTCAGGGCCGATGTGCATCGCTGCATAACGAAGCCCAGCGAGGTTGAACGTCTTCGATGCCGCCTGAATGGTGACGGTGCGTTCCGGCGCGAACAGCGCGATGGGCATGTGTCGATTCGGAGCGAAGGTGAGGTCGGCGTGAATCTCGTCGGAGATGATGAGCAGGTCGTGCTGCTCGGCCAACGCAACGATGCGACGGAGTTCGGGCTCGTCGAACACATGGCCCGTCGGGTTATGCGGATGGCACAGCAGCAACACCTTCGCCGGGGCGATGGCAAGCACGGGGTCGAGCGAATCCCAGTCGAACATCCACCCACTGGCCGATTCCGCACTTCGCTCGCCGTTCAGCGGCACCAAGCGCCGGCCCATCTCCCTCACCGTGCGCAGAAACGGCGGATACGACGGCTGCAACACCACCACACCATCGCCGGGCACCGTGTGATGTTCCAGCGCGATCTGAATGCCCTGAGTGACGTCGTTCAGTTCGCGGCAGTCGTCGGGCGTGATGTGCCAGCCGTAGCGGGCGGCAGAGCGAGCGACGAACGCATCGAGCGCCGGCGAGTGTTCGAGCCCCCACACCGGATAACCGAAGTCGCCGCTGTCGAGGAGGCCGCGCAAGGCGTCCGTCACCACCGGAGGCGGCGGGAAGTCCATGTCGGCCACCCAGGCGTTCAGCACATCTCGGTTCTGGCCCCACTTGGTTCCCGGCTTGGCGCGCAGCCACTCCAGCGAGAGGGATTCGAAGCCGTATGGATCGGGAGCGTCGGACACGCGACCGACGTTACGCCGTTGCCTCAGGCAGTGACCCACTGGTGGATGCGGCGGATGCCTTCCTCCATGTCGGCATCGGCCATGGCGAAACTGAAGCGGGCATAACCCGGCGTACCGAACGCCTCGCCCGGCACGAAGGCCACCTTGGCCTCGCCGAGAATGGCATCGGCCAACTCCAGCGTGCTGTTACACACCGTGCCGTTGGGGCCGAGCGGCTTGCCGAGCAGACCCTTCACGTTCGGGTAGCAGTAGAACGCACCCTGCGGCTGAATGGCCTCCACGCCGGGGATGTCGTTGAGCATGCGGTGCATGGTGATGGCCCGACGCTGGAACGCCTCGCGCATCATCGACACGGCCGACAGGTCGCCGCTGACGGCTTCGAGCGCAGCCACCTGCGCCACATTGGTGACGTTGGAGGTGCTGTGCGACTGGAAGTTGATGGCGGCCTTCATCACGTCGGGCGGTCCGATCATCCAGCCGACACGCCAACCGGTCATGGCGTAGGTCTTGGCGACGCCGTTCACGATGACGCACTGGTTGGCCAGTTCGGGCACCACGGTGGGCATGCTGACGAACTTGTCGTCGCCGTACACGAGGTGCTCGTAGATCTCGTCGGTGAGCACCCACACGCCCTTCTCCACCGCCCAACGGCCGATGGCCTCCACCTCGGCGGGCGTGTAGATGGCGCCGCTCGGGTTGTCGGGACTGACGAACAGCAGCACCTTGGTGCGCGGCGTGAGCGCGGCGTCGAGTTGCTCCACGGTGACCTTGAAGCCGGTGGTCTCGTCGGTCTGCACCACCACGGGCACACCGCCGGCCAGGGTGATGGCTTCGGGGTAGGTGGTCCAGTACGGCGCCGGGCAGATCACTTCGTCGCCCGGGTCGCACAGCGCCGCGAAGGCCGTGAACACGGCGTGCTTGCCACCATTGGTGACCAGCACCTGGCTGGCCTGGCACTCGAAGCCGCTGTCGCGCAGCGTCTTCGCGGCGATGGCCTCGCGCAATGCCGGAAGGCCGGCAGCCGGCGAGTACTTGTGCATCTTCGGATCACTGCAGGCACGGATGGCGGCTTCCACGATGTTCGCCGGCGTGGGGAAGTCGGGCTCGCCCGCACCGAAGCCGATGACGTTCTCGCCCTTGGCCTGCAGTGCCTTGGCCTTCGCATCGACAGCGAGGGTGGCGGATTCGGCAATAGCGGCGAGGCGTGCAGAGGTGCGGTTCACGCAAGAAATGCTATCGGTGGGGCTTTGGTGAGGCCGCTCGATTTGGTGCGAGACTGAGCAGCGTGACCGATCCTGCCGACATCACCCTCCCCCACCACCTGCTGCCCATCGATGGCCGCTTCGGGTGCGGGCCGTCCAAGGTGCGCCCGGAACAGGTGCTGAACCTTGCCAAGGCGAACGCCCACCTACTGGGCACGTCGCACCGCCAGCCCCCGGTGAAGCAGCTCGTGGGTTCCGTCCGCGACGGGCTGAAGAGCCTGTTCGGATTGCCGAAGGACTGGGAGATCGTCCTCGGTAACGGCGGCTCCACCGTGTTCTGGGACGTGGCCACCTTCGGTCTCATCCGCGAACGCAGCGAGCACTACGTGTTCGGCGAGTTCTCATCGAAGTTTGCCGAAGCCGCCGCAGCTGCACCGCACCTCGGCGATCCGGTGGTCATCAAGAGCGAGCCCGGCACACATCCTGCGATTGGCTCGTCCGACGACCACGTCGATGTGGTGGCACTCACCCACAACGAGACCTCCACCGGCGTGATGATGCACCTGCGTCGGCCCGAGAGCGATGCGCTGGTGGTGGTGGATGCCACCAGCGGCGCCGGCGGTCTGCCGTGGCTGCCCGACGAGGTCGACGTGTACTACTTCGCTCCGCAGAAGTGCTTCGCCAGCGATGGCGGTTTGTGGCTGGCCGCATGCTCGCCCAAGGCACTCGAACGCATCCGCGAGATCGGGCACAGCGACCGCTGGCGGCCGGCCTCGCTGGATCTGCTGATCGCACTCGACAACTCGGTCGCCAACCAGACCTACAACACGCCGGCGCTCTCCACATTGGTGCTGCTCGACGAGCAACTGAAGTGGATGAACGAACATGGCGGCCTCGATTGGTGCGTCGACCGCTGCCGCCAGAGCGCCCAGCATCTCTACTCGTGGGCCGAGGCCAGCAGCTATGCGTCTGCGTTCGTGACCGACCCGATGCAGCGTTCCACGGTGGTTGGCACCATCGATCTCGAGGGCGTGCAGGCGAACGACGTGAATGCAGCGCTACGAGCGAACGGCATCGTCGACACCGACAGCTATCGCAAGCTCGGCCGCAACCAGTTGCGCATCGGCATGTTCCCGGCCGTCGAGCCCAACGATGTGCTGCAGCTCACCAAGTGCATCGACCATGTGGTGGAGGCCCTTTCTTGAACGTACTCACCACGGCGTTCGACGAACTCGCTGCCTTGCACCGACCCATCCTGGTGTTGGCGTTGCGCGGCCTGTTCGACATCGCTGAGGTGGCCACCGACGCGGTCGACACGTTGGCCGAGGGGCGGGTGGCCACGGTGGTGGCCAGCATCGACCCCGACCCCTTCTACGACTTCACCCAAGAGCGGCCGCAGGTGGTGATGGATCACGCCGAGATGCGCCAGGTGCAGTGGCCGGAGAACGAGTTCCGCGTGGCGCGTTTCCCTGGCGGAGCGCACGACCTGGTGCTGCTGTCCGGGGTGGAGCCGCACCTGCGTTACGCCACCTTCGCCGATGCGATCATTCGCGTTGCCACCGAGCTGTCGTGCGAGATGGTCGTCACGCTGGGCGCTGCGCCCGAAGCCGTACCGCACACTCGCGCCCCGAACGTGGTGGGTAGCAGCACCAACGATGGTCTGGTGCGAGCGCTCGGCCTATCGCGCCCGCAGTACCAGGGTGTCACGGGCCTGGTCGGCGTGCTCCAGCAACGGCTCGATGCCGCTGGCATTCCGGCCGTGTCGATCCGGGTGGGCGTGCCGCATTACCTGGGCAACGCGAAGCACCCTCAGGCGTCGTCGGCACTGCTCAGGCATTTGGAGCACGTGCTGGGCGTGCCCACCGGGCACGCGGCGCTCAACGAGGACGCCATGCGCTGGCGCAGCCTGCACGACGAGGCGGTGGCTGAAGACGACCAAGCCGCCTCCTACGTCGACATGCTCGAACGCGACCACGACCGGCGAATGGAAGCTGCGATGCCATCGGCCGACGACCTCGCAGCCGAGCTGGAGAAGTTCCTGCGCGAACAGCGCGACGACCCCGAGTGACCCGCCGCCGCCGTTAGGGCGGACCGTCCGCGTGCGGCGCAGCCATGCCGAGCGCCTCGGCCAGACCCACCACTCGTGTCATCACATCGGGAGCGTGCTGGGCACCGGTGCCGTCGGCCACCCGCGTCATCATCTCGAAGTTGGCGGCCACGGCGGCGGCGTCGATCATGAACGCCTCCCCCGCCTCGGCAACGAGTCGGGCACGGGCGCCAGCCAACACGGTGTCATCCCAGCCGGCGATCGCCTCGGCGAACGCCATCAACGCAGCGCCGTGCGGCAACCCGGCGTCGCCATCACCCGACGCGAGCGCGAGCACATCGGCCGGGGTGCCGTCTTCATGGCTGCTCCAACTGAGCATGCCTGCATGGGACGTCGTTCAAAAGAAGCATTCGCGGATGAGCGACAATCGACCCGCCACCAACTCCATCTGCGGGCGGCTCAGGGTGCCGCGGTTCCACAGCGGGTCGTCCATGGCCCGGTCGCTCATGTACTGCGCCTCGGCGAGCTGCCAGAGGTTGTTCCAGTCGTCGGGCACGGCGCTCAGCGCTTGCACCACCGATGGCATGCGATCTGCGGGTGCAGCGACCGGCACGAAGTTCAGGCGCGCCGGGGCCAGTTCATCGGCCTCCCGACCGGTGGGTGGGCCGGGAACGGCGGGGGGTAGGGCAGGCAGCGGAGCGCCGATGGCTCGAGCGAAGGCAACCGGTGGCAGCGCAGCGATGACCACCCCCACGACCTCCACCCACTCCACCGGGTGCATGCCTTCGGTGACGATCTGTTCGTACCAGTCCTTGGTGATGGTGCCGGCGTGACGACCGAGGCGATAGGCGAGGTCGAGCGCAGGGTCGCCGAACGGCCGCACCCACGGCGGCGTGGGTGCGGCGCTCAGGTAGGCCTCGATGGCCACCTCGGCGATGCGACGCCGTTGCTCACCGGTGAGGCGAGCCCCCGGCGACACCACGTGCGCGAGCGACCGGCGATGTGCATCGCTGAGGTCGTCGCGCACGACTGTGGTCATGCAGACCAGCGTAGGGTCAGGCCGAAGCTGCGGCGAAGCCCAGTTCGAGGTCGGCGAGGATGTCGTCGATGGTCTCGAGGCCCACGCTGAGGCGCACCAGGCCGGGGCGGACACCGGTGGAGATCTGCTCTTCCTCGGTGAGCTGGCTGTGGGTGGTGCTGGCCGGGTGGATCACCAGGCTGCGCACGTCGCCGATGTTGGCAACGTGGCTGTGCAGCTTCAGGCCACCGACGAACTTCTGACCAGCCTCGCGACCGCCCTTGATGTCGAACGCCAGCACCGAGCCGTAGCCCTTGCCGCCGCCGTACTTCTTGGCACGCTCGTGCCACGGGCTGCTGGGCA
>CAIXIJ010000131.1 GCA_903919455.1 uncultured Acidimicrobiaceae bacterium
GCCTTCTGCTCGGTGTCGGGCATGGTGAGCATGATGACGTTGGCCCACTTGGCGGCTTCACCGATGCCCATCACCTTCAGGCCAGCGGCCTCGGCCTTGGCGGCCGACTTGCTGCCCTCGCGCAGACCGACGACCACCTGCACGCCCGACTCCTTCAGGTTCAGCGCATGCGCGTGACCCTGCGAGCCGTAGCCGATGATGGCCACCTTGCGGTCACGAATGATCGACGGATCACAGTCCGCCTCGTAATACATCTTTGCGGCCATGTACGTCAGCCAGCCTTTCCCTTGTCCTGATTGTTTCGGTTGTTGTTCACGGCGCGCTGACGCGCTTCGCGGTCCAGATTCGGAAGGGCCACCCGGCCTGTCCGTTGAAGCTCCACGATGCCATAACTGGCAATGAGTTCTTCAAAATCGTCGAGCTTGTCGGGGTGACCATCGAGCGAGACGGTGACAGCATCCACTCCGACCGCAAGGATCTTGCCCTCGAAAATGCTGGTGAGCTCCACCACCTGGCTGCGTTGTTCGGCTGCGGCCCGCACGGTGGCCAGCAACAACTCGCGCTCCACGCTGCGGCGCGGATCGAGCTCGCTGATCTTCACCACTTCGATGAGCTTGAACAACTGCTTGGTCACTTGCTCCAGCGGCGAGGACTCCACATCGACCACGATGGTGATGCGGCTGAAACCCTCTTCCTCGGCCGGGGCGACAGCGAGGCTGTAGATGTTGAAGCCACGGCGGGCGAACAGGCCCGACACCCGGGCCAGCACGCCGGGCCGGTTCTGCACCAGCACGGACAGGATGTGATGGTTCGGGAAGTCGCTCATCGCAGGTTGCCTCGGTTCGAGTTCTGGAAGTCGGGCAGCAGCAAATCGTCGTTGCTGTAGCCGGCCGGCACCATGGGGAACACCTTCTCGCGTGCATCGACACGGAAGTCGACGACCACCGGACGATCGTCGATCGAGTTCGCCTTGTCGATGGCGGGCTGCACCTCTTCAGGGCTGTCCACTCGGATACCCACGCAACCCATGGCCTCGGCCCACTTCACGAAGTCGGGCACCTCGGGCGACAGGTACACCTCCGAGTAACGCTCTTCGTAGAACATCTCCTGCCACTGGCGCACCATGCCCAGGTAGCTGTTGTTGAGAATGGCCACCTTCACCGGGATGCGCTCGACGCTGGCAGTCACCAGTTCCTGCGCTGTCATCTGGAAGCAGCCGTCGCCGTCGACGGCCCACACGGTGCGGTCGGGGCGACCGACCTTGGCGCCGATGGCGGCGGGCACGCTGAAGCCCATCGTGCCGAGGCCACCCGAGTTCACCCAGGTGTACGGCTCGTTGAAACGCCAGTACTGGCTGCTCCACATCTGGTGCTGACCCACGCCCGACACCAGGATGGTGCCCTCGGGCGACAAGTCGCGCAGCTGCTCGAGGCAGTACTGCGGCTTCAGCGCTTCACCGGGCAGACTGGGTTCGTACGCCAGCGGGAACTGCTCGCGCCAGCCACTGATGCGGCTCTTCCATGCGCCGGTGTCGGCCTGCACCGAACCACCCTGCAACAGGTCCTTGATGGCCTTGATGATCTCTTCGATGATGTACTTGGCATCGCCCACGATGGGCACATCGGGTCGGCGCACCTTGCCCTGCTCGGCGGGGTCGATGTCGACGTGGATGATCTTGGCCTCGGGGGCAAAGGTGCTCACCTTGCCCGTGATGCGGTCGTCGAAACGAGCGCCGAGCGTGATGAGCAGGTCGCTCTTCTGCAGCGAGGTGATGGCCGTGGCGTTGCCGTGCATACCGGGCATTCCCAGGCACAACGGGTGATCATCGGGGAACGCCCCGCGAGCCATGAGCGTGGTGACCACATGGATGTCGACCAGTTCGGCCAGTTCGCGCAGCGCCTCGGCAGCTCGCGCCTTGAGGATGCCGCCGCCCGCATAGATGATGGGGCGCTCGCTCGCCAGGATGAGCTTGGCGGCCTCCTTGATCATGCGCGGGTGCCCCTTGGTGTTGGGGCGGTATCCGGGAAGGCTGTCGGCCACTTCCTCGTCGGTAGGCCAGTACCAATCCATCGAGTTCTGCAGCACGTCCTTGGGCACGTCGAGCAGCGTCGGGCCGGGACGACCCGTCGTGGCGATATGGAACGCCTGACGGACGGCCATCGGCACGTCCTGGGCGGTCATGATCAGCTCGTTGTGCTTGGTGGTGCTGCGTGTGATGCCGATGGTGTCGCATTCCTGGAAGGCATCCGAGCCGATGGCGGTGGTGCTCACCTGGCCGGTGATGCACACCATCGGAATGGAGTCCATGTACGCGTCCATCAGCGGGGTGACCATGTTCGTGGCAGCCGGACCACTGGTGACCATCGCCACGCCGGGGCGGCCCGTCACGTGCGCATAACCCTCGGCCATGTGGCCGGCGCCCTGCTCGTGACGCACCAGGATGTGGCGGATCGACGAATCCAGCAGCGGATCGTAGGCGGGAAGGATGCAACCGCCGGGCAGACCGAAGACGGTCTCCACCTGTTCCATCTCGAGGGCTTTGATGAGGGCTTGTGCCCCGGTGATCTTCATGGGAACTCCTGGCTTGGAGGGGTGGCGAAAAACAAGAAAGCCTCCCGCACTGGGGAGGCTTGGACGCACGCAGATATGGGGGCGTGCGTCTACACGACGAGTACTACGAGACCGAGGGTGAGGTTGGCACGCATCGCCGTGAGTCTGGCACCGAATTGCGGTCGTTCGCAACCTTTCGGGGTCGGAAATCAGCCCGGACCCTGTAATCCGGCGATGAATGGCGCCACCGCAGGGTGGATCGCGCCACCTCGGCGAGTGACCGCGCTGATGGTTCGGCTCAGCAGGGGCTCGGCCATGGCCCTCGCCAAACGATGTGCGCCGTGCTCGGCCTGGGTGGTGGGCAGCACGGTCCAGCCGAGGCCGAGGCGCACCATCTCCACCAGCACCTCAGGTTGGTGCGACTCCATTTCCACCACCAGTGGGGCGCCAATCTCGCGCAGCCTGCGGTCAATGGCCGTGCGGGTGCGCGACGTGGCCGGGAACAGCAGCCATGGGCCCCATTGAGCCGGGTCCACGCCCGCGCCAACCCCGGGCGGGGCATACACGGCCAGTTCGTCACGCAGCAGTGGCGTGGTGTCGAAGGGCCCGGATCCCTCGGGATCCACACACACGGCCACATCCAGCTCGCTGCGCTCTAGCCGGTCCAGCAGTTCGCCGGTGGGCGCCACCGTGTAACCGACGTCCAGCGTGGGGTGTGCGCGGCGAAAGCGCCGCACGGCATCGCGACAATGGTGCACGGCGGCGATGTCGATCATGCCCACCCGTAGCCGCCCCACCTGGCCGGCGCCTACGGCGCGCAACCACCGGGTCACTTCGTCCAGGTCGGCCAAGACTCGCTCGGCACACTCCGCAACCGTGGCCGTGTGCTCGTAGGGCACGCGCCGACGGCCGTCGACGGCAAACAGCGGTACGCCGAGTCGGCGTTCCAGCTCGGCGATGCCCTGCGACAGCGCCGATGGCGTGACGTCGAGCGACGCCGCCGCTTCGGCCCACGTGCGGTGCCGGGTGATGGCTACGAGGTAGCTCAGTTGAGCGGTGGAGAGGTTCGGCAACAGGTCGTGCATATTGTGAAGTATTACTGAACAGAATGGCACGTTCGTGCCGTTTCGCTTAGGGTCGATGCCCATGACTCCTCCGAACACTCCCACCGTTGCACCGGCCACCGGCCGCCTCGGCGTGCTCACCGTTGGTCTCGGCGCCGTGGCCTCCACGCTCATCGCCGGCGTCGAACTGGTGAAGCGCGGCGTCTCGTCGCCGGTCGGCAGCCTCACCCAGATGGGCACCATCCGCCTGGGCAAGCGCACCGAGAGCCGCAACCCGCTGATCAAGGACTTCGTGCCGCTCGCCAGCCTCGACGACATCGTCTGGGGTGCCTGGGATCCGTTCCCGGACGACGCGTACGTGGCAGCTACCCGCGCCGGTGTGCTCGAAGGTGGCAAGCACATCGAGGCCGTCAGCGAAGCACTGCGCGAAGTTCGCCCCATGCCGGCGGCATTCGACCGCGAGTACGTGAAGCGCATCGACGCGGACAACACGATGCACACCATCAACAAGCGCTCGATGCTGAACGCCATCCGCGACGACATCAACCGCTTCCGCGACGAAAAGCAGGTCGAGCGCGTCGTGATGATCTGGTGCGCGAGCACCGAGATCTTCATCGAGCCCGGCCCGGCCCACCAGAGCCTGGATGCCTTCGAGGCCGCCATCGATGCGAACGACCCCACCATCGCCCCCTCGATGCTCTACGCCTACGCCGCCATCCTCGAGGGCGTGCCGTTCGCCAACGGCGCTCCGAACCTCACCGTCGACATTCCGGCCCTGCGCGAACTCGCCATCGAGAAGCGCATCCCCATCAGCGGCAAGGACTTCAAGACCGGCCAGACCCTCATCAAGACGGTCATCGGTCCGATGCTGCGGGCCCGCATGCTCGGCCTGTCGGGCTGGTACAGCACCAACATCCTCGGCAACCGCGACGGTGAAGTGCTCGACGACCCGGACAACTTCAAGACGAAGGAAGAGAGCAAGCTCGGCGTGCTCGAGCACATCCTCGATCCCGAGACCTTCCCCGAGTTGTACGGCGACGTGTACCACAAGGTGCGCATCAACTACTACCCGCCGCGCGGCGACAACAAGGAGGGTTGGGACAACATCGACCTCTTCGGTTGGCTCGGCTACCCGATGCAGCTGAAGGTCGACTTCCTCTGCCGCGACAGCATCCTCGCCGCGCCGCTGGCACTCGATCTTGTGCTGTTCAGCGACCTCGCCCAGCGCGCCGGCCTCTACGGCATTCAGGAGTGGCTGAGCTTCTACTACAAGGCTCCGATGGTGGCACCGGGCCTCTACGCCGAGCACGACCTGTTCATTCAGCAGACCAAGCTGAAGAACACGCTGCGCTGGATGATGGGCGAAGAGCAGGTCACGCACCTCGGCCGCGAGTACTACGACGAGGGCTGAGCCCCAGCAGCGCAGAATCAGGCGCTGATGACAACCTGAACGCGGATGTCGTGTGCTTCGACCGGGAGATCGGGAACGATCTGTTCGGCGAAGCACACGCCCGCGTTTGGCACCGCAACCTGCGGCAGAAACCGGTCGTAGAAACCCCCGCCGTAGCCGAGGCGATAGCCGTCGGCGGTGAAGGCCAGACCCGGCACGATGACGAACTCCACGATGGAGTAGGGCAGCGCAGGGCCCTGTGGCTCGTCGACACCGATACGACTGGTGACCATCGGGCCATCGGCGTCGCACACCTCGATGTCGCCATCAGCCACGCGAGGTAGCAGCAGACGCTTGCCATCGGCAGCGACACGGGCGAACAGCGCATCGGTGTCGGGTTCACTCTTGAACCCTTTGAACGCCATCACGGTGGACGCCTGCTGGTAGCCGGGCAACGCTGCCACGTTGGCCCATAGGTCCACGCTGCGAATCAGACGGTCATCAACGAGGTCGCGCACCATCCGCATCCGGCGTCGCAACGTGGCCTTGTCGTCCATCGCTCAAGGTTCCCACAAAAGGCGCCAGCAAGGAATCCGTGCTCTACAGTCGGCCCCATGTCGATCGATCCTTCGCTCTACCGGCAGGTGCTGGGGCACTTCCCCACCGGCGTCACCGTGGTCACAGCCACCAGCGCCGACGGCACGCCGATCGGTTTCACCATTGGCTCGTTCACCTCGGTGTCGCTCGACCCGCCGTTGGTTGGTTTCTTGCCGATGACCGATTCGGCTCGCTGGAAGGCCATCGAGGCCACCGGCTCGTTCTGTGTGAACGTGCTCGGGCACGAGCAGGCCGAGTTGTGCTGGCAGTTCGCCAAGACCTCCATCACCGAGCCGTTCGAGGGTGTGGAGTGGCAGAAGTCGCCCATCACCGGCTCGCCCATCCTCGAGGGCGCCATCGCCTGGATCGACTGCACCATCGAGGGGGTCATCGACGCCGGCGACCATCAGTTCGTGATGGGTCGAGTGGTGGAACTCGAGCACGCTCACCCCGACCTCGAGCCCGTGCCGCTGCTGTTCTACAAGGGCAAGGTCGGTCGGTTCCATCATGAGTGACACGCGCACGGTGGACACGCGCAA
>CAIXIJ010000132.1 GCA_903919455.1 uncultured Acidimicrobiaceae bacterium
ACCGCGCGACTCGCGACGGGCGATGAAGCGCCGCAGCCGCGCCATCGTTCATTCCGACCGGCGCGTTGCAACGGCGGTCGGGCGGCGGCATCCAGGCCGTCCGATTCCCGCTACCCCGAAAATGTCTGTGCAGGAATCGTGCACTCACGGAACGCTCGCACCCACGCGGGATCCCACGATTGCCCTCGTGAACTGGTTCGTCGTTGTGCCCGAGGAGGGGTTCGAACCCTCACACCCTTTCGAGTAGGGGGGTTTAAGCCCCCCGTGTCTGCCAATTCCACCACCCGGGCCACGTGGGCAGCACGCTAGTGCCGACCGATCGCGTCGAGCATCAAGACCGTGGGGTTCGCGGCCGATAGAGAGATGACCCTCTGCCGCCGGGATTCGCATGCCCACACAGTCCGACATCACCCACCTGCTTCGCCGAACCGAGTTCGTCGCCAGGCCGGCGCGGGTGACGGCACTGATGGCGAAGCCGTCGCTGGCAGCCGCAGTGGCCGACATTCTGGCGGTGCCGGCCAACCCCGGCACGGTGACGTTCTCCAGCACCGACCAGTACGTGCGTGGTTCGGAACTCGTGGCGTTCTGGCTGGATCGGATGGCGTTCGGGCCCAAGCCGATGCAAGAGCACATGGCCCTGTTCTGGCACGGCCACTTCTGCAGTTCGCAGCGCAAGGTGCAGATAGCCACGCGAATGCGGGATCAGATCGACCTGTTCCGAACAGCGGGCCTGTCGGATCTCGGCACGCTCCTCAAGCGAATGGCCGTGCAACCGGCGATGCTGCGCTATCTCGACAACGCGAAGAACAAGGCGACCTCGCCGAACCAGAACTTCGCTCGCGAGTTGATGGAGTTGTTCGTGCTCGGAGTGGGCAACTACTCGGAGGCCGACGTCGAGGCATCCACGTTGGCGTGGACAGGGCACTCCATCGACTCAACGACCATGAACTACGTGTGGCGCCCCGACTGGCACAACGGCAGCCACAAGACATTCCTCGGCCGCACCATCAACACCGGCACCAACCCCACACGCCACGCCTACGACACCATCGACGTGATGCTCGGCGCCGGTGTGGTGCCCACCAGCGCCGTCACGTTGGCGAACCGCGGCCGACCCACTCGGCAGGTGGCCGCCGATTTCATCTCGCGCAAGCTGTGGGCCGAGTTCGCCGGCACCTCCCCGCCTGCTGCGGTGATCGCTGCCATGCGCGCCACCGCCATGGCCACGAACTTCGCCATCAAGCCATGGCTCACCACCATGCTGACGCGACCCGAGTTCTACGCCATGGATGTGAGGACCGGCCTGGTGAGGTCGCCCGTGGCCTACTCGGTTGCCATGATGGCGGCCACCGGGCAGCGCGGCGATGCCGTGTCGGTTCGCTATCTGCAGGCAGCGGGCCAGCGCCCGCTGTACCCACCCGACGTGAGCGGATGGAAGACCAACCGCTACTGGGTGAATGCAGGAGCCATGGCAGCTCGAGCCACCATCGCCACCGCCGTAGCCAAGCGTGCCCAGCTCGGTTACTGGAACGGCGACGGCCTCATCCATCTGGCTGGTGGCACGCTGTCGCACGCCGAGGTCACCGGCACCTATGCCGATCGGCCGGCCGATCTGGTTCGCCGCATCCTGTCGCTGATGCATGTGAAGGTGGCCACCCCTACGTTCACGGCGTTAGTGAACTACGCAACCGCCATCACCCCACCTGAGCGAAACCAGCTCGTGCGTCTCATCCTCACCTGCCCCGACATGCACCTGGCATAGAAGGCACCATGCTCCACTCCGACATCTCCACCACCGACGCACTGTCGCACCTGCACACTGCAGAGCCCGACGATGCGTCCGCGCTCGATCGTCGTCGTTTCCTGCGCCTTCTGGGCCTCGGACTCGGCGCCGGCGTGGCGGGTTCACTGATCGGCTCTCCGTTGCTCGACCAACTCATGCCGGGGCACGACCCAGCGGCGTGGGCGGCCGGGCCCAGCGGGGCGAACGACGGCATCCTCATCCTCATCGGCTTGTACGGCGGCAACGATGGCCTGAACAGCGTGGTGCCCATCACCGACCGCGCCTACTACCAGCAGCGTGGCTCGCTGGCCATCGCCGACACATCCGCGCTGCCCATCGACGCCACCACCGGCCTGCATCCGAACCTCACCGAGTTCAAGCGACGCTGGGACCTCGGTCAGTTGGCCATCGTGGAAGGCACCGGGTACGCGAACCCCGACCTGTCGCACTTCAACTCCATCGGCTACTGGATGTCGGGCCGCCCGAACATGGCGTCCTCCACCGGTTGGATTGGCCGCTGGCTCGACGGCCAACTCGCAGGCAAACGCGACCTGTTCGCCGCCGCCCACATCGGCGACTCGGTGCCACTCACCATGGTGGGGGCCGTATCGCGCGGCACCTCCGTGCCCGCGAGCGCCCCAACATTTGGCGCCGACACCACCCCGGCAGACCTGCACCGATCACGTGCTCTTCGAGCAATGCAGACCACCAACCAGGGAACGTGGCACAACCTGGTCTCGTCGGCGCTCGTGGACGCCCTCGACGTGGGCGCGACGTTGGCGCCTGTCATCCCTTCCGCCGGCATGGCCACCGGCCCACTGTCGTCGCAGCTGGAAGTGGCGGCGCGCATGATCAACGCCAACCTCGGCTTCCGCGTGCTCAGCACCGGCTTCCACGACTTCGACCATCACGCCGACCATCGCAGGGAACATGCCGCACGCATGACCGAACTGAACGACGGGGTGCGGCGCTTCTTCGAGGTACTCAACCCCGCATGGGCGCACCGAGTCACGGTGGCCACGTTCTCCGAATTCGGCCGCACTTCGTGGGCCAACGAAAGCCTCGGCACCGACCACGGAACAGCGGCACCGCAGTTCGTCATCGGCCCCAACGTGCGGGGTGGTCGATATGGCCAACGACCCACCATTGCCGGGCTCGCTCGCTGGGAACGCATGGCACATCACGTGGACTATCGCTCGTACTACGCATCGCTGCTCGACGGCTGGATGGGCGGCGGCTCCACCGATGTGCTGGGGGGCACGTTCGCCGATCTCGGCCTGTTCCGCGCCGGCCCGGGACAGATCTGAACGCATCTCACAGCAGCATGGAGACGACCACATCGAAAAGGTGTACGTTCCGAGCATGAGCCAAGAAGTGATCGATCGCCTGACCCACCTCGTCAACCAGTTCGATGCACGCGTCAGCGCCGCACCGGCCGACAGTTGGGGCAACGCGGCCCCCTGTGAAGGATGGACCGCCGCCGATGTGGTGGGCCACGTGGCCGCCAACGCCACCGGACTCATCGCCGGCCTCACCGGCACCGAGCCGCTCCAATTCGATGCCACCGACCCGGTGGGCAGCTGGGGCACCGTGCGTGATGCCCTGCTCAACACCGTGCGCACCGCCGACCTCAGCACCACCGTGCCCGGCCCGTTCGGCCCCCAGCCCGCCGAGCAGCTCATCGGTCGGCTGATGTGCAACGACGTGCTGGTGCACACCTGGGACCTCGCTCGCGCCGTGGGCGGCGACGAAATCCTCGATGCCGACGCAGTGGCCGGCGCCTACTCGGGTCTGAAGCCGATGGACGCCATGATCCGCATGCCTGGCGTGTTCGGCCCGAAGATCGACGCCGACGAAGGCGACGACCTGCAGACCGAATTCTTGAAGTTCCTCGGCCGAGCTGTCTGAGGTCGGGCTGTAGCCACCCGCGGCCACTGCTTGCATGGCCACCACTACGGTGATGTCCATGCGAGCGGGCACTGGATTCATTCTGGCGGCGAGCGTGCTGACGCTCGCGGCTTGCACCACCACCTCTGGCGTATCGGTCACCGAGCGGGCCGCCACTGTGGACACCGGTGGCGCAGGTGACTCCACCGACACAACGTCACCGAGCACCACCTCACCGAGCGGACCGGTCGGTGAACTGCGCTGGGCCGATTGCAAGGACGGGGCGGCTACCGACCCGGCGCTGCAGTGCGCCACGCTCGCTGTACCGCTCGACCACAGCGACCCGTCGAGCGACATCATCGACCTCGCCCTCGTGAAGGTGCCCGCCAGCGGCACTCGCGAAGGTGCCGTGCTGTTCAACCCCGGCGGGCCCGGCGGTTCAGGGTTCGACCCCATCGCCTCCAGCGGCACCGTCATCCGGCAGCAACTCGGCATCGACCACTTCGACCTCATCGGCTTCGATCCGCGTGGCGTGGACCGCAGCAACGGCATCCGCTGCGTCGACGACGCGTTCATGGAAGCGCATCTCTACCTCGACGACACGCCCGACACGCCTGAAGAGCAGCGACTGCTCGACGAGAACGACAAGGGCTTTGTCGATGGTTGCAAGAAGGCCTACGGCGACACGCTGCGCTTCTATTCCACCGAGGCCACCGCCCGCGACATGGACCTCATTCGTGCCGCGCTCGGCGATGAACAGATCAGCTACCTCGGCATCAGCTACGGCACCTACCTCGGTGCCGTGTACGCCACCCTGTTTCCCGACCGCGTGCGGGCAATGGTGCTCGACAGCGCCTACGAGCCCAACGGCGACACCACCGACCAGCAGTACCTCACCCAGATCGTCGGTTTCGAAGGCGCCTTCAACGACTGGGCGGCCTGGTGCAAGGGCAACACCGAGTGCCCGTTCGACGCCGCCGATGTGGGCGCCCGGTGGGATGCCCTGCAGCCCAAGCTCGACACCACGCCGCTCACCGTGGATGGCCGCACCGTGAACCAGGCCACACTGCAGACCGCCACGAGCGCCGCGCTGTACAGCCCCACCGACTGGCCGGTGTTGGCCGATGCACTCGCCAAAGCCGAGCAGGGCGATGGGGCAGGCATCCTGTCGCTCGCCGACTCATACGAGGGCCGTAACGCCGACGGCACATTCGACACGCTGTTCCAGAGCATCGGCATCATCGAATGTGCCAGCGGCATCGAGCAGCAACCGCCCGCCGACGCCGAGGCCCTGCTGGCCAAGATCAAGGCCCAGGCTCCCCGCTTCGGCCGCGACGCCACGCTCGACGACCTCACCGACACCACCGGCCAGTGCACCGACCTGATGCCGAAGCAGCAACCGGTGCAGCTCGACTATGCGGGCAAGGGCCCCATCGTGGTGATCGGCGGCGCCAACGACCCCGCCACGCCCATCCGCTGGGCGAAGGAGATGACGGCAGCACTCGGTGCCAATGCGCGCATGGTCACCTTCACGGGCGAAGGCCACGGCCAACTGCTCTCCAGCAACTGCATCACCACCATCGAGGGCACCCTGCTCGCCGACCTGCAACTGCCCGACGCCGACACCACGTGCGACCCCGACCCGGTGGTGGCCAAACCCGACTGGTGGAGCGAACTGCCCGACGTGGCCGACCATCAACCATTTGAGCTGCCTGCCGTGAAGGCAGCACTCGGGCTGAGCGACACGCTCGGCTACGGCGAAACTCTTGTGACCTCGCTGAGCGGCGTCGAGGCCGACAAGGCGTGGAACGATGCCCTCACCGCAGCGGGTTTCGACGACGTGGGAAGCCAGGACATCGGTATCGACGGCGTGAGCGACCACGCCTACCTGGCCGCCAATGGCGATCTGCTACTGGTGCTGGCCCTCGACACATCGGCGTTCGACACCAACGACCTCACGAGCGCCAAGAGCAGTGTGCCCGCCGGCAAGAGCGTGGTGTTGCTGGCCTACGTGCCGCAGTAGCGGTTCAGGCCACGCGCCGCACCGGCACCACCGGCGCAGTGTGCGATGACGGCGACAGTGAGTCGCCACCCACGACCTTCCAGAGTTCGGTACGCAACCGATCGGCGTGCGGCGGCTGCAGACCGTTGGCTGCCACCACCCCTTCGATCATGTCGCCCAGCACAGCCATCCACGGACGGCCCTTCAGCTGCACCGACACCACCACACCCTTCGGATGCCGACGAATGGACCGGTCGACCCCCACGATGCGCGGCGGGCACCGGAAACTGGGCGACACCAGACCACGACGACGAGCTTCACGACCCAACTGGCGAGCGGCGTGAGCAAAGTCGAGTGTGGTTTGGTTGGCGGGCTGGACTGGCATGTCTGCATGGTGACAGAGGGGTGTCACACACTTCCTGTGACACCCCCTCGGTAATGTCGTGGCCGATGCAGGAACCGGCCGCACTCACCCCCACGCAGGAACGCACGTTGGCGCTGCTGCGCCGCTCGCCCGAGCCGGTGGAGTTCGACGAAGCGTTCATCGACCACCTGTTGCATCACGCCACCACCGCGGTCGCCGCGCTGTCAGCCCGCCTGCAGGGCGAGAGCGTGTGGGTGAGCAAAGGGTTCCTGGCCAAGGTGCACGGCTGCGAGGTACGCCACCTGGCTCCCGACGACTTCGCCTGGAAGCCCTCCACCGCCGCCGGCTTCGTGGCCCACAAGGCCATCGAGTTGTCGTTGAACTGGCGCGGCGAGCCCCATCCGGCCCTTGTGGTGGATGAAGCGATGGCCCGCCTGGGCGACCAGGCCGACAACCGTGGTGCCTACGTCGGCGGCCTGTCCGACGGCGAGTTCGCCGAACTGCGCAGCCGCGCCATCGACCGCACCACGAAGTTCCTCCAAGACTTCCCTCCCCTACCCGTCGGGTCGCAACCGGTGCTGGAGGCCTCATCGCGTTGGAAGCCACCCGGCACCATCGAGTTCGGCGGCAAGGTGGATCTCGTGGTCGGCAAGCCGGCGGGCCGCGAGAGCCGGCTGCTCATCATCGACTTCAAGACCGGCGGCCATGCGCCTCATCACCGCGACGACCTTCGCTTCTACGCCCTCGTACAAACCCTGCGGCAGGCGGTGCCGCCGCGCAAGGTGGTCACGTACTACCTCGACTACTCCGACAGTGATGCCGAAGACGTCACCGAGGGCATGCTGCAGTCGGCCCTACACCGCACGCTCGAAGGCGTCGAACGCCACATCGAACTCACCGCGGAAGGACGCCAGCCGGAAAAGCGAGTCGGCTTCGCGTGCCGCTGGTGCCCACTGCAGGACGACTGCGCGGAAGGTCGGGCGTTCCTGCGCGGCCACGACGACCCCGATATCGACCCCTGACTCTGCGGCGGAGTCGCCAACAGATCAGCTGATGACGTGCACTTCGTCGCCGATGGCGAGCCAGTCCCAGATCTTCACCGAGTCGTCGTACTTCACCCGGATACATCCGTGGGAGTCGCCGAAGCGCTCGGGCGTGCCAACGCTGTCGAGTGGCTGTAGGAGGTCGCCGTTGGGCAGCGTGGGGATGCTGTGGAACGCGATGCGAGCACCCTTGTACTTGCCCTTCGTGAACGCCACGAAATGGGTCATCTCGCTGTACTGGCCATCGAAGTTCGCACTCGACTTCATGTCTTTTGCATACACCGGATAGCGACCCGGGTCGGGCTGGCTCCTGGCCGTCGTGATGGGGAACTGATAGCTGATGGCACCGTTGTCGCACAGCGCACCGCGCTGGTTCGCCCGATCGACGACGGCGCCGTGGCCGCTGGACGGGCAGTCGGCATCGGTGGCCGGCAACGGACCGGCCGGCCCCGCCCACACACCCATCGCCTCGGCGGTCTGCTTGCCGGCGATGCCGTCGACGTTCAGCGACTTCGACGCCTGATAGGTGCGCACTGCCTGGTCGGTGACATCGTCGAAGGTGACATCGGCAGAACCCATCAGGCCGACGTTCGCCAACTGCTGCTCGAGACAGGTCACCTCAGGGCCGCTGGATCCGAGTTGGAGCGCCGCCGTGATAGTGCAGTCGGCGCTTCCAACCGGCGCAGCGGGAAGAGTGGCGGCAACATCGGCGTCGGCCACATCGGTGGCTGCCACCACGGGCGGAGCGGTAGCAACGTCGGACGCCACAGGATCGGGCACGACAGGAGCAGGGGCCGAAGTGGTGTCGGGGGCGGCAGCGGAGGACGAGGGGTCGTCGCGCTCTGCCAGCTGGGCCAGGCCCACCAGCACCAACACACCCACGAGGGCGAGCACGAGCACCCGATAGCTACGCGACATGAGAGATCATCCTACGAGCGATGCGGTGGCTCAGGGGGTCATCAAGGCAAGCGGCAGGCCGAGGCCAACGCTGGCGCGCACCGTGGCGATGAAACGACCCGGTTGCACAGCAGCCTTCGGGAGGCTCACCACGTCGGGACCGAGTCGTTCGCACACCTCGTGCAGATCGGCCACGTTCCAGACAAAGCCCCACAACGACGCTGTGGGCGCAGTGACCCGCGGGCTCTCCACGACTTCCACGATCACTTCGCCGAGGCGATGGAAGCCCTGGCGGATGCCCGGGCCGGCATCGCGGATGCGCTTCAGCGGCGCACCCGTGGCTGCTTCGATAGCGCCGCACGTGCGCTCGAGCGACGAGGTGTTCACCACCACGTGGTCGAACCCCACGATCTCGAGTGCGTTCGCAGCAACGGGTGGGTCGAACGACTCCATGTGGGAGGTGACCAGACCATCGATGTCGGTGGACTGCGTGGTCGAATCAATCAGACCCCACGCGGCCAGGCCGGCTTCGCCGTCGGATGCCGGCGGCTCGAACCGCAGCCGGACCGAGCCGGCCTGGGCCACGCCGTTCACCACGGTGAGACCGATGCGCTGCCACGGCTCGATGGCCGAACGAATGACGAACTCTGCGACCCGGGCGCTCACACCAGGTGCTCCACACCGAGTTGCCAGCAGAAGAAGGCCAGTACGTCGGCACCTTCCTTGACGCGCATTGCTGCTGGCTTGCCGACGCCGTGGCCCGCACGACCGGCCTGCGACAGCAGGATGGGGCGCTCGGCTTGCGACGAACTGGCGTGGGTGAGCAGCGCCGCCATCTTGCGAGCGTGGCACGGATCCACACGCGTGTCGCCCTCGGCGGTGGTGAACAGCACCGCCGGATACGCAGCGCCCTCGTGCACGTGGTGGTAGGGCGAATAGGCCCACACCCACGGGAACTCCTCAGCCACATCGGGGTCGCCGTACTCGTCGGTCCAGAGCCTGGCGATGAGGAACTGCGGGAACCGGATCATGTCGAGCAACGGCACCGCGCACCACACGGCGGGCGCCAGGTCGGGCCGCTGGGTGATGGCGGCACCCATCAGCAGACCACCGTTGCTGCCACCATGGATGGCCAGCAGATCGCGACGGGTGAAGCCTTCGGCCACCAGCCAGTCGGCAGCGGCGTGGAAGTCGTCGAACACGTGCTGCTTGTTGGCGCGCCGGCCCGCCTGATGCCACGACTCGCCGTACTCGTAGCCACCCCGCAGCCCGGCGATGGCGTACACGCCGCCCGCCGCGCACCATGCGGCCAGGTTTGGCATCCACACCGGCGACTCGGCGATGGCGAACCCGCCGTACCCGGTGAGAATGAGCGGCGTGTCGGCCGAGGGCACCACGTCGGTGCGGTGCGCCACGAACATGGGGATCTGGGTGCCATCGAGCGATGGGTAGAACACCTGCCGCACACTGAGCGCCGGCAGCAACGACGGGTCCGTGGGTGTGCTCCATGCCTGCAGGCCGTAGGTGGGCGTGAAGCGCGACAGCCCGATGGGGGCACCGAACGTACCGATGCCGATGAATGCCCGACCCGACTCGCGATCGGTGTCGAAGCACACCACGCTGGCGGCACCAAGGTCCACCACGGCAGCCACCTCGCCACCCGACAGGGCGTACCGCTCGATGCGATCGATGGCCACCTCGCTGGCAACCACCAGCAACTCATCGCCGCACACGGCAGCACGACCCACCACCACATCGGGGCGTTCAGCCACCAACGTCGTCCACACATCCGGGGCATGCACCGAGGCGCTCACCACGCGACCGTTCGGGGCATCGCGGGTGGTGACGCCCACGAGAGTGTCGCCGTGCACGCTCAGGCCGGTCTGGGCCTCCATGCCTTCCACCACCACCGACCAACGGCCAGTGCTGGTATCCAGCAGATGCACATCCACCTGCGACCAACCGACCATCAGGTGCACCAGCACCCAGCGACCATCGGGCGACGCACTGACGTCGGGCCACGATTGCGCGGTGGGCAGGCGGTCGAACACCACATCGTCGGCCTGATGCGGCGTGCCGAGACGATGGAAGCGGATGTGCCGGTGGTATTCGTCGCCCTCGGGGTACACGGCGTACCAGAAGCCACTGGCGTCGGGCATCCAGGCCACGCTGGCGGCCCGGGTATTGGGAATGCGTTCCGGGAGCACCTCACCGGTGGCGGTACGCATCACGTGCAGCACACTGTTCTCGGTGCCGCCCTCGCTGAGCCCATAGGCAACGAGCGCACCGTCGTGCGATGGGTGGAACCAGTCGATGGCCACGGCGCCATCGGCGGCCAAGGTGGCGGGGTCGAGCAGGGTGCGGGCGGGCGCCTCCCGGTGCACGGAGCTGCGCATCACCAGGGAGTACTGATCCGCACCGGCCTGACGTTCCACCACGAACAATCGGTCGCCGGCGGCCTGCGCGTCGAGCACCGTAGGCAGTGCCACGAGCGCGGAAAGGCGCTCGTGCCACGAACCCCACGTGGGGCGGACATCGAGCGCCTGTCGTGTTCTGAAATTGTGTTCGGCAACCCACTCGGCCACGTCGGAGGACGAACCGTCCTCCAACCACCGATAGGGGTCGGGTACCTCGACGCCGTGAACGACGTCGACCTCGTCGCCGCGCCGGGTGGCGGGCGAAGGGGTCAGAGGTACGTCAGCCACGTCCCATGTTGGGACGCTTGCCGTGGTTCGCCTTGCTGCGGCGCAGGCGGGCCTTGCGCTTCTTGGTCTTCTTCGACATAGGGCTTCTACCCTACCGCCCGGCTCTCATCTCGCCAACGGAGCAGCGCAGGTAACGGCAAGGTGTTGATCACTCGCTCCAGCGGTACGCCCGCTTCGGCCGCCCGATCGCAGCCGAGTGGCTGCCATTCCAGCTGCCCGGTGCTGTGCGCATCGCTGTCGATGGAGAACCAGCAGCCCATGTCGATGGCCATTTTCAGCAACGCCATCGGCGGGTCGAGCCGTTCGGGACGGCAATTGATCTCCACCGCCGTGTGGTGCTGCACACAGGCACTGAACACGGCCTCGGCGTCGAACTCGGAGGGGTCGCGCTTGCCGATCAGCCGCCCGGTGCAGTGCCCGAGGATGTCGACGTGCGGGCTGCTGACGGCGGCGATCATCCGGGGTGTCATCTCAGCCGATGGCATACGCAGCTTGTTGTGCACGCTGGCAACCACCAGATCCAGTTGCGACAGCACCTCGGGACCGTGGTCGAGGTTGCCGTCCTCCAGAATGTCGACCTCGATGCCGCTGAGGATGCGGAACGGAGCGAACCGCTCGTTCAGTTCGGCCACCACGCCGACCTGTTCGGCCAGCCGGTCGGCGCTCAGGCCGTGCGCCACGGTGAGCCGCGGCGAGTGGTCGGTGAGCACCATGTACTCGTGGCCCAACGCCATGGCCGTGCGGGCCATGGCTTCGATGGTGGCGCCACCGTCGCTCCAGCGGCTGTGCAGGTGCAGGTCGCCACGCAGGGCATTGCGGTAGACGGCGCCGCCCTCGGTGATCGGCACACGGGTGGTGGACTCCATGCGGTCGAGGTAGGTGGTCTCCCCCGCCAACGCCTCGGCCACCACGGTGGCCGAACTGGAGCCGATGCCGTCGAGTTCGGTGAGGGTGCCAGCGGCAGCACGCTGGGCCACCTCGTCGGCCGGCAATGAGCGCACCACGTCGAGCGCACGCACGAAGGCCTTGGCTTTGAAACCGGTGTCGCGCGCCCGGTCGAGGTAGTGCACCACTTGCTCGAGTGCTTCCACCGGGGTCATGCCCCGAGATTAGATGGGGCGCGGCGAGGGACGGCGACGGAGGGTGCCGAGCAGACCAACACCACCGACCAGGAAAGCGGTGGCGATCTGCGACACCCATCCGTCGCCGCCTCCACCCGTGCGTGGCAGCGGGGGATGCGGTGCCGCTGTGGGCACGGGGGTGGAGGAAGGGACCACCGTGGTGGGCGGCAACGCCAGCGCCGTGGTGGTCGTCGGGGTGGTGGTCGTCGGGGTGGTGGCCGGCATCGTGGTGGTGGCCGGCATCGTCGTCGTGGTGGCCCGCACGGTGGTGGCTGGCACGGTCGTCGTCGTGGTGGCTGGCACGGTCGTCGTCGTGCTGGTCGTCGTGGTGGTCGGCGGCGAGACGGTGGCCGTGGCGTGCAACACCGTGGGCGGGCCGGCCGACACCAGCACCTGCGCTCCGTTCGGGTTCGGGCTGGCCGGCACCCCGCGATACGCCTGCACCCGGCCCGGGGCCTCGGCTGTGGCGGCCACGGTGGCGGTGCCCGGCGGCAGCCGTACCTCCACCGTGGCTCGCCCATCGGCACCCGTGGTGAGGGGATGCGACTCGTCGTCGCCACTCACGAGCACCTGCACCGACGCATTCGGCACCGGGGTATCGCCGGACGACAGCGACACACGCACCAGGCCGGTGGCGTCGACAGCCACCTGCAACTGCCATTCATCTGTGAACGCCGACGCCTCGGCGTCGAGTTGCTGCGCACGGGTCTGAAGGTCGGCACGCCCGCTGGCAGCGGCGAGCGTGCCGAGGCTGGGCACCAGCGGCGACGACGGTGTCGTACTGCGGTTCGAACCGGCTGCGTCGGCGGCGTAGAAATGGAACACGGCCCATAGACCGGCAGAGGTGAGCGCATCGAACGTGTCGCGATAGCGCCAGGCCAGATACGCCGACTTCCTGCCGCCGGCGTCGTTCGGCAGCACCGCCGGCACCGAATGCGAGGGCATGTCGATGGTGGGGTGGGTGCCGCGGTTGAACGTGCACCAGCCCTTGCGGAACTGACCCTGCTGGTCGATGAACAGCCACTGCCCCGCCCAGATCGGTGACGGCGAGTGCCCCATGCCTGCGGTGTGGAACTGGATGGCCATGCCGGCGCAGCGGTAGTCACCCGAGGCGTCTGCGCTGCCAGCGAAGCTGGTGTGCACCGTGCAGTTCACGGGCACCGGCCCGGGATGGGCGGCAACTGCAGGAGCGAGCAAGGAGAGAGCGACGAGGGCGAACGACTTCACGCCACTACTGGGTACGACCGCGATGCCCGATCGGCAAAGATTCCCGGGCACCCCAGCCCGATAGCCTTGCCAACCGTCATGGAACGCTTCGGCCTGGTCGGTCTCCCCAACGCGGGCAAGAGCTCGCTGTACAACGCTCTCACCGGTGGCGGTGCGCTCGCTGCGCCGTATGCCTTCGCCACGAAGGACCCCAACATCGGTGTGGCCAAGGTGCCCGACGAGCGCGTCGACCGCCTGGCGGTGATGAGCAAGACAAAGACGTTGGTGCACGCCTCGGTGCAGGTGGTCGACATCGGCGGCCTCGTGGAGGGCGCCTCCAAGGGTGAAGGCCTGGGCAACAAGTTCCTCGCCAACATCCGCGAGGTCGACGCCATCGTGTTCGTGCTGCGTGCGTTCGAAGACGACGACGTGCCGGGCCCGAGCGACCCCATCGAGCACCTGCGCGTGGTGGAGATCGAACTCGCTCTCGCCGACCTCGAGACCGTGGAGAAGCGCCTCACCCAGGCCACCCGTCAGGCCAAGCTCGACAAGAGTGCCGCCGGCGAGCTGGAGGCCCTACAGGCCGCGTACGACGCGCTCAGCGATGGCCGCCCCCTCTACCGCGCCGGTCTGAAGGCCGAGTGGCGCGACCAGCTCAAGCCGTACTTCCTGCTCACCAACCGCTCGGTGCTGGCCGTGGTGAATGTGGGCGAGAACGAGCTCGACAAGATCCCCGCCATCGAGCAGCGCGTGCGCGACGAGTTCCAGTCGGCCGGCGACAACGTGGAAGTGATCGGCATGTGCGTGCAGCTCGAAGCTGAGGCCGCCACCATCACCGACCCGGTGGAGCGCGCCGAGATGCTGGAAGGCTTCGGCCTCGGCGAAGGCGCACTGTTTCGCATGGTGCGCTCGGCGTACCACCTGCTGGGCCTGCGCACGTACTTCACCACCGGCGAGAAGGAAACCCGCGCCTGGACCTTCTACGCAGGCTCGAGCGCACCCGAGTGCGCCGGCCGCATCCACAGCGACTTCCAGCGCGGCTTCATCAAGGCCGAAGTAATTCACTGGGACGAATTGCTGGATATCGGCGGCTGGACCAAGGCCAAAGAGGTCGGCAAGATTCGTATCGAGGGCAAGGAATACCACCCCGAAGACGGCGACGTGATGGAGTTCCGCTTCAACGTGTAGCAGCGGTTTTGTGATCTGGACAGTCGCGTTGAGAGGGCTCTGACCTGGTCGTTCGTGTCTGTTGCTGTCCGTCGAGTGGTACCGAGTCCGCAGAAGCTGCGTACTTTCTGCGTACTCGAGACGTGTTGCTGAACACGCGACTGCCCACGCGTGCGCGCCGGGCAACGCCGCTTTCAGGAGGTGTTCAGCTCTGCCAACCGACGTTCGATGATCCTGCGGAAGCGCATTCGGCTGCGGATCTGGAACACCGTCTTGTCCGCGTCCGGGCCTTGCATGTCGGCCTCGATCGACGCTTCGACTCCGCCGGTTTGGAGTTCCCCGACGAGGCGATCCAGCGCGGCGCGAGGTACGTCGGGACAGCTGAAGCAGATGCCGCTCGCACGCCAACGGACCGTGTCAATGACGAGTCCAAGAGCCCAAGCGATCACCGCGCCGATGGCGGCACCCATCATCGCCGACGCGCTGAGCAGCCTTGCCGAAACCAGACCGAGAATGGCTCCAGGCACCAGCAGCGCCGCCCACCCCACGACGTTGAGCTGCATCATCCGGAACCCGCCCGATCGCGCCCACCGCCACAGAGCTCCACGCACCCGGCCGGCGCCGGAGTAGCGCATCGAGACGGTGTCCCCGACGAACCAACCACCGGACGCGCCCATGTGCTCATGCTCGCATCCCCGCGGTACTTTCGCTCTACGAAATCGGCCTCCGCATCAGACGCTCGGGCTGAGACAGCCACAGGATGCAAGTGCGTCCTCCTGCCGTCGCGTCCGTCCACGAACCTTTGGTGCATGTGTGTGGTATTCGCAAATTCTTTGCGTTCGGTGCTGCGCTTGGGGTGCGATTGCCTCTGTAGGTAGGTGACGAGGAGGTCACCGATGAGCGAGGCAACGACGAACGGACCGAGCGACCCGATGAACGAGCGGATGACGTTCACGGTCGACGAGGTGGCGCGACTGCTTGGGGTCTCCCGGTCGGGCGCCTACGACTCGATAGCTCGCGGCGAGATCCCGTCGCTCAACATCGGCCGACGAGTTCTGGTGCCGCGTGAGCCCTTCCTCGAGCTGGTCCGCAGCGCTCGCCGGCGACGCCGTCCGGACGACCCGTGGTCGCGTGGAAGGGTGTAGGCGTGGCATACGTACGCCGACGGCTCCGCAAGGACGGCAAGACCGTTGTATACCTCGCCATGTGGCGCGAGCATGCGCAAGGCAAGGAGCTGTCGAAGTCGTTCGAGCGCAAAGCCGACGCCGACCGGCACCTCGTCGACATGCAGCACCGGCTACTGACAGGCACCTACGCCCCGCCTCGGCTCGGCCGCACACCATTCTCCGAAGTTGCGCTCCGCTACCGCCAGCGGGGCAACTGGCGGCCTCGCACGCACCGCACGGTCGAGGAACGGCTGCGCTACGCGATCGCGTACTTCGGCGACCGGCCGATCGCTTCGATCCGCAAGGGCGACTTGCAGTCGTTCGTCAGCGGGCTACCGCTCGCGCCGAACACCGTGCGGGTCGTGATGCAGCACGTCTCGGGCGTGTTCAACACGGCGCTCGACGACGGCCTGCTCGGTGGACGAAACCCGTGCGACGGTGTTCGGCTGCCGCGGGTGGACGCGCCACCCGTCTACCCGATGTCGATCGAGCAGGTCGACGCGCTCATCGCTGCGGCGGCCGAGCCGTTCAAGGCGGCCATCGTGATCGGCGGCGGGCTCGGTCTGCGCCAGTCCGAAGCGGCCGGGCTCACCGTTGATCGGGTCGACTTCCTTCGCCGCTCGGTCACCGTTGACCGTCAGTGGCAGCAGGCGACCGGTTCGGCGACAGGAGCGTTCACTTCTCCGAAGACGGAAGCGAGCACGCGCCTCGTCCCGGCCGATCAGTGGGTACTCGACCACCTCGCCGCCCACATCCAGCAGCACGGCCTCGGCACCGACGGTGTGCTCCTCCACCGCGACGGCGTGCCGTTCGACTCGGCGAAGTTCGGCTACGAGCTGCGAGCGGCTCGTCGACGCGCCGGACTGCCAGAGTCGATCACGTTCCACGACCTGCGCCACTTCTTTGCCAGCGCACTGATCCACGCCGGTTGCAGCGTGAAGCAGGCGCAGGCGTCGCTCGGTCACAAGTCCGCCAAGGTCACCCTCGACGTCTACGGCCACCTCTGGCCCGGCGAGGAGGACAGAGTACGCGACGCCATCGGCCGCCTCTTCCGGCCAGACGAGCTGCGCGACGCAAAAGGCTGAATCGCTGGCCAGACTGGTCGTGGTTTGATATCATCTTTGATGTCATGTGGTCGGTCGAGCTGGAGCCGGAGGTGGAGCAATGGATGAGCGGGTTGACAGTGCGCGACTTCGCTTCGGTGCTCCCCCACGTCGAGCGTCTGACCGAACGAGGCAACCTGCTCCGGATGCCGGCGTCGCGTGCGTTGGGCGACGGGCTGTTCGAGCTTCGGTTCGACCTGCTCCGGGTGGCGTGGCGGATCACGTACTTCTTCGCCACCGGTCGGCGGATCGTGTTGCTCACCGTGTTCCACAAGCAACGACAGAACGAACGCGCTGAGGTGCAGCGGGCGCGTTGGGCGATGACCCGCTGCATAAACGAAGGACACACCGCCGAGGAGGACGACTGATGGCCCGTACAACGATCGATGAACTGAAGAGGAACCGCCTCTCCGCCATGACGGCCGACGAGCGCACCGCCTTCGACGAGACCTACGAGGCGACCCGCCTCGCCCTCGACGTCGGCGAGAAGGTTCGCGACGCCCGCGAGGCCGCTGGCCTCAGCCAGCGCGAGCTCGCCGCCCGTATGAGCACAAGCCAGGCCGCCGTGGCCCGCTTGGAGGCTGGCGGTGTAGGCGCGACGCTCACGACGCTCCAGAAAGTCGCTGCCGCGCTCGACCTCAAGATCACCGTCGAACTATCCGCCGCAAGCTGAGTACGGGCGTTGGAGGACGAAGCACCAGGATGGGCTACTCGCTCCGTGCTGCCCGACCGGGACGGCTTGGGAGCCACGGGGCGACGGTGCGAGCAGTGCTCGGAAGTCCTCCTGATCGCGCTCACAGTGCCGGTTCGTGAGCCTCGGGAGGTCAGCCAGCCGGTGGATTCTCCAGGAAGATCGTGCACTCGTCGCCGGAGCCATTTCGCAAGGCCATGCCGGTGACGGTCCATCGCACGAACACGCAACGATGCAGCCCGAAGAACTCCGTCGACCACCGACCCTCGAACTCGGCGGTGGCGCCGACGCGTCCGAGATAGCCGGGCCGAACTGACGTCGCCGACAACATCTGCTCGAAACCATCGGCGCTGTCGAGCTTCGCCTCGATCTCGACAGCGGTCGTGCCTGCGAAGGCTTCGCGGAGTTCGTTCGCCAACGAGTCGCGCCGCGCGTCCGCGCCAGCAACGATGCTCAACCAACCCATCCCACCAACGGCGATCACACCCGCAACACCGACCAGGAACACCCAGAACGTCACCGAGCGTCGCTCGCCGCCCTCGTCGAGAAGAACAAGCCTTCGGACAGGGATCGACAGGCAGCAGCCAATGGCTGCACCGATCGAGTTGGCCACCAAGTCAGCAGGATCCGCCGCTCCCAGCAGACCAAGGCTCTGCACGGCCTCGATGAGCACCGAGAGCCCAATGAGCCCGACAAGACTCCATCGTGCCCGCCGGGTTGCAGCACTGACGAACAAGCCGGCCGGGACAAAGAGGGCAACGTTCAGCCACCAACCCGCCCCGTTGTCGAGTGAGTTCGCCCACAGATCTCCATCAGTGACCCAACCCAGGCTGGCGTTTCCGAACCCGCCGCCCCCGTTGATGGCGCGGACGCCGAGCGTGACAGCGAGGATGCCCGCCACCGACGCCAACGCCAGTCCAGCCAGCAAACGACTACACCCGATTCGGCGGGCTGTCCGCGCCGACAATGCCAGCGCACACGCGAGCAACGGGAGGAACACCACCAACACCCCGGAGTCGACATTGCCCGTCACCAAACGGTTCGCTGCGTCGGCAATCACGAACCAACAATGTCACGCTCACACCTCAAGCCGTTGTCTTCTCGGGGCAGCGCCAGCGACTTCCCGACAGCCACAAGTGGGACTGCCCATCATTGACGACCCCACGTCGCAGAGGCGGCCAGAGCGACATGCCGTTTGCGTGACCGGTGCCGTGGCCGCCCTGACCCGCTTCGCCGCGACGTTCGCCGAGCCCGACGACCACGACGTCACGGGCCGCTCCTGGCGATGAGGGCAAGGAGCTAGCGAGCTGCGTACTTTCTGCGAACTCCACCACGCGACTGATCCGCAGCGTCGCAGGTCAGAGGCCATGAACCGACCACACTCCGACGTTCCGCTTCAACGTCTACGCCAGACCTCGGTGGCCGCACCGCGAGGTTGAGTCGAGTCCGTCGACTGCTGTGCGACACTGTGGGGGTGGCTACCCCGATCATCCAAGACCTTGACGGCGTGAAGCGTAAGCCCACGCTCTGGCTCGGTCTCCTCGTGTTCGCCGGCTATCTCGGCGTGTTCATCGCCACCAACCGCATCCTCGCCAGGGACTTCGACTACGGCGACGTGGTGAAGACTGCCGAGAACACCCGCGATGGCGTGTTCCTGCCGGTCCTCGTGGCCAGCGCGTACCTCACCATCGTCACCACCGCACTGGGTTGGTGGCGTCCGGCCATCTTCGAACCGCGGCGCCGCGTCGCACTGCCGAAGTGGATGTGGCTCATTCCGTTCTTCGCCATCCTGTGCCCACTCCTCGACATCTGGCGCTCGGATCACCGCGGCGAGTTCACCAACTCACATTGGTTCTGGTTGATCGCCGGCTTCGCACTGGTGGGCTACAGCGAGGAATTGGCCACTCGCGGCCTGCTGCTGGTGGGTGCCCGCACCAAGCTGATCGAGGAATGGGTCGCCGTGCTCACGGCCGCGCTGTTCTCCCTGATGCACGGCCTCAACTTCGTGTTCGGCCAGGATGCCAAGACCACGTTGTTGCAGATCGCGGGCACGTTCCCCATGGGCCTCGCGTTCTACGTGTGCCGGCGGGTGTCGGGAAACCTCATCGTGGCAATGGTGTTCCATGCGCTCTACGACCTCGGTCTCGTCGTGTTCGGCGGCACGTCAACCGCGCTGAACCAACTCGACACCGAGGTGAAGCAGCCATTGGGGGCATTCATCGCCATGCTGCTGGCCCTCGTGGCGGTGCTGGTGCATCAGAAGAAGCTGTTCAAGAGCGTCGACGACCTCACGCTCGCCAGCTGAGGTCCACGATCCGGCGTCACGGCACCAGCCCGCAGTGCGGTGTCGCACTGTTCACCCAGTTCGTCTGCAACAGGTAGTCGCGCCCACCGAGGCGCACGTTGGCTCTGCCGTTCGTTGTGCCATAGACCGTGCCGAACTGCCAGGCGCAGCGATCGGCGTTCTCCTCTCCGCGGTCGCTGCGCCACCCGTTGAACGTGGGGTCGGTGACGGTCTCGGCTAACTCGTGGGCGATGGTGCTGACCATCGAGTCGGCGCCGGCATCGCGGTTCGGCCCTGCGCCGTGCGGCGAACAGCCATCGATCTTCGGGCCGGTGGGGTCACCGATGAAGGCGAACTTCACGATGGACCCACCCATGTGGGCGTAGCTATGCCAGCCGCAATACTCGGTGAGAAAGCCCCGCTTGGTGACCTTCGCACTGGTGAGCACCAGGTAGATGCCGTGCGAGTCGCGAGGCAGTGCCTTCGTGGTGACCGCACGAACGATCACCGCTTGGATCTGCTCGTCGGTGAGCATGGTGGTGCCCACCGAACCGACGTCGTCGATCTGACCGGCCAGCAAGGGTGATGCCGTGACCAGCCGCCCGGCAGCATTCGGGTAGCCACGGTTGATGTTCCAGTACGGCGAGGCGAGTGCTACGAGGAAGTCGGTGACGATGCGTCGACGCTTCTGACCCCTCGACCAATCGCCGTACCAAACCACGTACACGTTCACCTTGCCCGCCATCACCGCCCCGCCGTGGAACGTGATCGGGTCGCCAGAGGTCGCATGCGGAAGCCGGGCGCGTCCGGCCGTGGGCATGGTGTGCACCGGCACACGAAACACCGCCTGTGCGGGTCGAGAAGGGCTCAGCCACAGCAGCGAGACGGGCAGGGCGAGAGCAATGAGAGCGCGAACGAACCAGCGCATGAATGACCTCCGGAATGAGATGCCAGGCGGGAACCGCGGTTCCGATACGGGCCGGAGGCCGATGCGCGCACCATATCGACCGCCACGTCGCAGCCCACCGCGCCAACGCGACGATCCGACAGCATCGATGACAGACTCACCACGTGACTGACACGACCGAACGGACCACCACGTTCCAGTCGATGCAGTACCGCAACTTCCGGTTGTTCTTCTTCGGTCAGATGATCTCGCAGGTGGGCAACTGGATCACGCTGGTGGCCTCGAGCCTGCTGGTGCTGAAGCTCACCGACAGCGGCGTGGCGGTAGGCATCCTCGCTGCGTGCCAGTTCCTGCCGGTGCTGCTGTTCGGCGTGTGGACCGGGTTGGTGGCCGATCGCAGCGACAAACGGCAACTGCTGCTGATCGTGCAGACGTTTGCCATGGTGCAGTCGTTCGCCCTCTCGGCACTGGCGTTCATGAACCATGCTCCGATTGGCGCGTTCTACGCCGTGGCACTGGCTGGCGGGTTCGCCACCGCGTTCGACAACCCAACCCGGCGAGCGTTCGTGGTGGAGATGGTGCCGCGCACCAGCGTGCAGAACGCTGTCAGTCTGAACAGCGCGCTGATGACGGCCTCGCGCATCGTCGGCCCAGCACTGGCCGGGCTGCTCATCACCACCGTCGGCTACGGCTGGTGCTTCCTCGTTGATGGCGTCAGCTATCTCGCCGTGCTCGGCGGGTTGTGGCTGATGCGCCCCGCCGAACTGCATCCATCCACCCCCACCCCGCGTTCCAAAGGGCAGATCCGCGAAGGCCTGCGGTACGCCCACTCCGTGCAGGAGTTGTGGGTGCCATTAGTGATGATGACCATCATCGGCACGTTGGCGTTCAACTTCACGGTGGTGATGCCGCTGTTCGTGAAGCGAAGCCTCCACGGCAGCGACACCACCTTCACGCTCGTGTACTCGGTGGTGAGCATCGGGTCGCTGGCCGCGGCGCTGTACACAGCCCGTCGCACTCGAGCCACGGTTCGCCATGTCACGAACGGTGCGCTGGGCTTCGGCGTGGCATTGCTCGCGTTCGCTGCCGCCCCGAACATCGCCTTCGCCTTCCCCCTGGGTCTCGGTGTGGGGTTCTCGAGCATCCTGTTCATGACGGCGTCCACGGCCATCGTGCAACTGCGCGCCGACCCCGCCATGCGCGGCCGGGTGCTCGCGCTGCAAGCCATTGTGTTCCTCGGCACCACACCCATCGGCGGGCCCATCCTCGGTTGGGTGTGCGAGCACTTCGGCGCCCGCTCCGGGTTCGTGGTGGGCGGTATGGCAGGGCTGGTAGCCGCAGCCTGGGGCAGGTTCGCGATGCGTCAATCGAACGCGCCCGCGGTGCCGGCCCCCGTCTGAACCAGATCGCTCGCCGTCTACGATCTGCTCCATGACCGAGCTGTCGCCCATCTTCGCTCTCGCCGAACGGCACATCGACGAGGAGGCGGCGCTGGATCCGTGTGGTGCCACCTCACTCGGCATCTCCGGCTACGACCACCTGCTCACCGACTGGTCTCCCGATGGCTACGCCGCGCGGGCAGCGCTCACTCGCCAGGCACTGGCTCGAGTCAACGAGCTTCCGGTCACCAACGAACACGACCGCCTGGCTCGCGACTTCATCTCCGAGCGCTTCGACGCCGAACTGATGGCACACGACAGCGGCGAGTGGCAGCGCAGCGTGCGCGCCCTTGCGGCGCCAGCAAGTGGCCTGCGCGGCACCTTCGACATCATGCCGCGGGCCGACGAGACCGCGTGGGCGAACATCGCCGCTCGTATGGCTGCGGTACCGGCGGCGCTCACCGGGTTGCGCGCCACCTACGAATCAGGGCGTAGCGACGGCCGCATGTCGGCCCGCCGGCAGGCACTCGCCGCCGCAGACCAGGCCAGCACCTGGGCGGAGGGTCGCTGGTTCGATTCACTCACCGACGAAGCGACTGGCATCGGTGGTCTCCCCTCAACGCTGCTGGCGGAACTGCAGACGGGTGCCGATGCGGCCAACGCCGCCTACGGCGAGTTCGCCGACTACCTGCGCACCACCTACGCCCCGAGCGCACCGGCGGTCGACGCGTGCGGCCCGGAGCGCTACCGCGTCGGTGTGCGCCAGATGCTGGGCGCCGACTTCGACCCCGCCGAGATGTACGCCTGGGCATGGGACGACTTCCACCTGCTGCGCGCAGAGATTCGTGCCACCTGCGAACGCATCCTCCCCGGAGGCAGCTTCGCCGAGGTGATCCACCTGCTCGACCACGACCCCGAACGAGCCGCCCATGGCGTCGACGCGTACCAGCAGTGGCTGCAGGAACTCACGAACGAAGCGCTCGAGCGCAGCCATGCTCACTTCGAGATTCCCGAGGTGATGAACCGCTGCGACGTGCTCATCCCGCCCGCCGGTTCTGCTGCCGCCGCGTACTACTCCAGTCCATCCGAAGACTTCAGCCGCCCCGGCAGCACCTGGTACCCCACCCTGGGCCGCGAGGCCTTCCCAATGTGGGGCGACGTCACCACCTGTTACCACGAGAGCGTGCCGGGGCATCACCTGCAGTTGGCGTACGCCATGGTGCAGGCGAACTCGCTGAGCCGCATCCAGCGCAACTCGTTCATCAGTGGCCACGGCGAAGGCTGGGCCCTGTACGCCGAGCAACTCGCTGACGAGTTCGGCTGGTTCGAGAACCCCGACCACCGACTCGGCTTCCTCGCTGGGCAGATGCTGCGCACCGTGCGCGTCATCATCGACATCGGTATGCACCTCGGTATGCGCATTCCGCAGGGCACCACGCTCATCGACGGCACACCGTTCCACGGAGGCGAGGTGTGGACCCCCGAGATGGGGTACGAGTTCTCGCTGTCGGAGACCGGCAACACCGAGGCGTTCATGCGCAGCGAGATCGACCGCTACCTGGGCTGGCCGGCGCAGGCCATCAGCTACAAGATCGGCCAGCGCGAATGGGTGGCGGCCCGCGATGAAGCCAAGGCCCGCGAAGGCGCCAACTTCGATCTCCGCGCCTGGCACACCCGCGCCCTGCGTCTCGGTGCTGTGGGGCTGGCCCAGTTGCGCACCGAGCTCGCCCGCTGACTCAGGCCAGCGGGCCGCCGTCACCGAAGGCTGCCGCGGCGAAGCGACGGCCCAGCAACGCGTAGCCCTCGGGCGACGGGTGCAACGCGTCGTACAGCAGATGCTGGTCGTCCTCGCCGAACAGGGAGAGGCCGTCGAGGTAATGCAGGGCGGCATCTCCGGCGGCCTGACGCTGATCGACGATGCTGGCGATGATGCGCCGGATACGCGTGAGCGTAAGGCCCAACGGACGCGCCTCGGCCGGCGCTGCCACGATGTCGAAACCACCCGAGCTGTTGGGAATGGTGGGCCCAGGATGCCGCTCCACCGACGGGCAGAAGATGGGCGACACCACCAGCAATGGCGCGGTGGGGTGCCCGTCGCGGATGGAGTCCAGTAAGCCGTGCACCGCAGGGCCGAAGGTGCGCTCGCTCATCGATGCGGCGTTCACCAGGTTGATACCGATCTTCACGCTGATCACGTCGGCCGGCGCATCGCGGATGACGCGACCCATGAACGGGTCGAGTTGGCACTGGCCAGCCAGCCCGAAGTTGGTGAGCTCCACCCCAACCTCGTTGGCCACCATCACCGGCCACGCGTCGAAGGGCCGGTCCACATCCATGCAGTGGCTGATCGACGAGCCGTAGTGGGTCCAGCGCTTGCGGTTCACCCCGACCGGTTCCACCACCGAACCGTCGAGCACGCGCAGCGTGTGCAACTCCACCGATGCATTCGTGGGTAGCCAGATCTCCACCTCCTTGCGGTGTGCGCCGAGGCCTTCCCAACGAGAGGTGACGGCGCCTCCCACTTCGAACGAGATGCCGTCGTCGCCCTTGGTGCGGTCCACGTGCACGATGGTGCCGCCCGCAGCCACCACATCGGGCTGCAGTACTCCGTCGACTGCCATCTGCAACACCGGCAACCGCACCGCCGCTCCCACTGTGTGAATGGTGCGCGGGTGGGCGACCAGTTCCACCACCGGCGAATCCGTGGCGAACACCAGGCGCACGCCCGCTGTCATGGTGACCATCGTGTTCATGAACACGTCGGGCAATTGCGGACGTGTCCAGGCCGGCAGACGGCGGGGCAACACGCCACCGGGCGTACGATCTAGTTCAAAGGCACCACGGATATCGACGGCACCACCGTCGATCGCGACATCACGGAGCAGCATGCGCCCGAACGTACTCCTCATCACGCTCGATCAATTCAGGGGAGACTCGCTGGGCTGCGCTGGGCATCCGTTGGTACAGACACCACATCTCGATGCGTTAGCCAGCGAGGGTGTGCGATTGGCCCGCCATTACGCCCAGGCGGCACCGTGCGCGCCTGGTCGCGCTGCGCTCTACACCGGCACGTACCAGATGAACAATCGCGTCGTCGCCAACGGCACGCCGCTCGACTTCCGGTTCGACAACGTGGCGCGCGTCGGGCTGCGCGCCGGGTACCGGCCAGTCGTGTGGGGCTACACCGACCAGGGTGCCGATCTGCGGCGCATCACCGACCCCGACGACCCGCGGCTGACGAACTGGGAAGGTGTGCTGCCCGGCTTCGAAGAGATGCTGTGCCTCGACGAACGACACGCCCCGTGGCTCGAGTGGTTGCGATCACTGGGCTACGACGCCACCGACCCCGACATCGCTCTGGCCACGGAGCACGAGCGTCCTGCTGAACACTCGGTGACGCAGTTTCTCACCGACCACTTCCTCTCGTGGCTCGACGAGCAGGACGGCCCGTGGTTCGCCCACACCTCGTACATCCGCCCACATCCGCCATACGACGCTGCCGGCCACTACGCCACGATGTACGACCCCGCCGACTGCCCGGCGCCGCTGCCCATTCCCGAAGATCGCCACCCGGTGCACGACACCCTTTTGGAGGTGCACTGGACCGCAGCACCCGCCGAGGCCGACGCCGCGGCGCAGTTGCGCTCGCAGTACTTCGGGATGATCACCGAGGTGGACCATCACATGGGTCGCATCTGGCAGGCGTTGAAGGATCGCGGCGAGTGGGACAACACCATGGTCATCGTCACCGCCGACCATGGCGAGCAGCTGTGCGATCAGGGCCTCGTGCAGAAGGCCGGCTTTTTCGAAAGCAGCTATCACATCCTCGGCATCATCCGCGACCCTCGCCACCCCGACGGATTCGGCACGGTGGTGGATCACTTCACCGAGAACGTCGACATCATGCCCACCCTCTGCGAGGCGCTCGGCGAGCCCGTGCCGCTGCAGTGCGACGGTATGCCGCTCACTCCGTTTCTCCAGGGCGAGACTCCCGCACGCTGGCGCACCGAAGCGCACTACGAGTGGGACTGGCGCGACATCCTCATCCAGATGGGCGACCACCCGTGGCCCTGGAATCGTCAACTCGAACGATCGAACCTCGCCGTCGTGCGCAACGACTCACATGCCTACGTGCAGTTCGGCAACGGCGACTGGCTGTGCTTCGACCTCGCTGCCGACCCAACGTGGAACACGCGGGTCACCGATGCCAACGTAATCCTGCCACTCGCGCAACGAATGCTCACCTGGCGTCAGACACACCTGGATCGACAGCTCACCGGCACGCTGTTGCGCCGTACCGGTGTGACGGGCCGTACGCCCGACCCCGTGCACGCCTGACCGATCAGCGAACGAAACCGGCCATCACGTTGATCGTGAGACCCACGATCACGGCGCCGAACAGGTAGCTCACCAACGCGTGCTCGGTGACCGCTCGACGGATCGCGCGGTCGTTGATGTCGGGGTCGCTCACGGCGAACGACATGCCAATGGTGAACGCCAAGTACCCGAAGTCGCGGTAGTCGGGCGCTGAGTCGGAGTGGAAGTCGATACCGCCACTCGGGTTGCGGTAATAGAGGTGCGCGTACCGCAACGCGTACATCGTGTGCACCACTGTCCAACTCAGCACCACAGCCACGACTGCAGCGATCGTGAGGAGCGCATCGAGTGGCTGGTCAACCGAGCGAGCCTTCACCAAGCCGAAGGCCATGCCCGCAAGGCTCACCACAGCCGACACGATGACCAACAGACCGGTTCCACGATGGCTGTTGTCTTCCGGCTCAGCGAGCAGACGCGTGCGTTCCGCATCGGCGGGCAGGATCACGCGCAGCACCCACCACAGCAGCACGACAGCAGCGAGGTTCCACCCCACCAAGACCGCCATCTGCCACGGTGCGACCAACAACGTGACGAGTTCCCCGGCAAGACCGAACACGGCGCACCACCACAATCGACGCCGGGCAGAGACGAGATGCGGGATCACCGTGTCCATGTCAGGTGATTCTCTCGTAGATCAGGTCGGTGGGTGTGCGACCCTCCGCCAGACCACGGCGTTCGAAACGGGTCTCGGGCCGCCACTCGGGCCGCGGCACCACGCCGCCACGCAGCCGGTGCTCGGCGTCGAGCACCCCGACCGCCTGCTTCGCGTACTCCGCGATGTCGGTGGCCACGTGCAGCGTGCCGCCCACCCGTAAACGGTCGACGAGTAGACCCGTCACCGACGGTCGAACGATGCGGCGATGCTGCTGCTTGCGCTTCAACCACGGGTCGGGGAACCAAATGCGCACGCCCGACAGCGAACCCGGAAGCAGCCGAGGCAAGAAGTCAAGCACGTCGCCCTCCACCAGTCGCACGTGTTCCCACTCGTTGGTTTCCGCCGCGTCGATCACCTTCGCCACGCCAGGGGTGTGCACCTCCACTCCGATGATGCACTCGCGAGGCCGCGCCGCGGCCATCTCGATGAGCCCTTCGCCGCCGCCGAACCCGATGTCGAGCACCACTGCGGCATCGGGACCGAACACATCGTCAAGCCGCAGCGGTTCACCGAACACTTCCAGCCGCCACCGTGGCGCATCGCGCTCGTAGGCCTCCGCTCGCGCAGGCGGCAAGGCGCGGCGACGCGGTCGAAAGCTGCGCGCATACGGAGGGGGCGATTCCACGGCCCCATTGTGATGCGTGGGGCCGCCAGTACCCACCTCGGCGAGCACCACCGAACACGATGAGTGGTACGGCCGTACCGCTACTGTCGATTCCACATGGAAAAGCAGCGCCTGCCGATCGTCGCCTCGCTGATGGCGTTGGGTGCAGGCGTCGTGTGGAGTTTCGGCGGCATCGCCAGCCGAAAGGCAGTGAACGCCGACGCCTTCCAGTACATGGTGTGGCGCTCCATCGGCATCATCGCAGTGATGGAGACGCTGGCGGCCATGCAGGGCAAGCCGTTCCCCACCGTGCGCGCCTGGCGCAGCGGCAAGGTGATGATCTACGCCAACTTCGGACTGTTCCTCGCATCGCTCGCCTTCGTCTACGCCGTGAAGACCACCACGCCCGCGAACGCGGCGTTCCTCGGTTCACTCACGCCACTCGTGGCAGTGGCGCTGTCTCGTCTGCTCGGCGAGCGACTGTCGCCCAGCACCATCGTGGCGCTCATCGTTGCCACCGTGGGCCTCATCATCACGGTGTTCAGCGATCTCGAAGCCGGCAGCATGGTGGGCAACATCAGCGCGCTCGCCGCCTCGGCCGGCTTTGCCGTGTACACCGTGTGCCTGCGCACCGACACCGAGCGCGACTGGTCGCCGGTGATGTCGGGCTATGCGGCGATGATGATCGTGGTGTGCGCCATCGTCACGTTGGCCCAGGGCAAGACGCTGGTGCCGCCCGCCACCGACATCGGCTGGGCGTTGTTTCACGGCTGCGTCCTCATCGTGGGTGGCACGTACCTGTTCAACAACGCCTCTCGGAAGGTGCCTGCGGTACCGATGACGGTGTTCGCCCAGACCGAGATGGTGTTCGTGCCCATCTGGGCGTTCCTGGTGCTCGACATGACCCCCAAACCACTCACCATCGTCGGCGGCGCCATCATCTTCTTCGCCGTCGTCGGCAAGGCCTGGTACGACGCTTCGGTGGGCCACAAGGTGGAGTTCACCACCGCGCCCGATGTGCCGCTGCTGTGACCACCCTGCAACGTGACAATCTGTTGCACATGACCCGTGACGGTTGGCTGGTGAGCAACGGCAACGTGCTCGCGAGCGCGGAACTCGCCACGAGCCATACCGACCGCGGCAAGGGTCTGCTCGGTCGCAACGGCGTGGCGGGCGCGATGGTGCTCGAGCGCACGCGATGGGTGCACACGATCGGGATGAAGTTTCCCATCGACGTGGCCCATCTGGATGGCGACGGAATGGTGCTGCGCGTCACCCACATGGCACCAAACCGCATCGGCGCGTACGTGCACGCCGCGGCCCGAGTGGTGGAGGCGGAAGCCGGCGCATTCGAACGGTGGGGCCTGAAGCCGGGCGACCGGGTGGAGCTGCGCGAGTGACCGGACGACTGGTGCTGGTGAGCACCCCGATCGGGAACCTCGGCGATCTGTCGCCGAGAGCCGTCGAAGCACTGAAGGCGTGCGCGCTCATCTGCTGCGAAGACACGCGGCACAGCGGCAAGTTGCTGTCGCATGCCGGCATCAGCGGCATCCGTCTGGCCGTGGCCGACGAGCACCGAGAACTCGCCCGTCTCGACGACGTTCTCGGCCTGCTGTCGAGCGGCCTCGATGTGGCAGTGATCACCGATGCCGGCACCCCTGGTATCAGCGATCCGGGCATGCGCCTGGTGGCCGCCGTGGTGGAAGCTGGCCATCAGGTCACTGCGGTGCCGGGCCCGGCAGCGCTGGTGATGGCATTGGTACTCAGCGGCTTCGACACCACCCGATTCGTGTTCGAGGGTTTCATTCCCCGCAGCGGTCGCGAACGCACCGACCGGCTCACCGAGATCGCCGCCGAGCGACGCACCGTGGTGCTCTACGAGGCCCCGCATCGCATGGAACGCACCATCGCGGATCTCGCCGCTGCCTGCGGCGGCGAGCGACACATCGCCATGGCTCGCGAGCTCACCAAACTGCACGAGGAGGTGTGGCGCGGCTCGCTGCGCGGCGCTGGCCAGCGTCTGGCCGAAGTGCCACCGCGAGGCGAGTACGTGCTGGTGCTGCAGGGTGCGCCCGCTGGCGAAGCGGCCACCGATGAACAGATCGTGACGGCACTGCGAACAGCGCTGGAAAGCGGCGCCGATCGACGTTCGGCCATCGCTACCGTGATGGCTGCCACTGGCGCCGCCAAACGCCGGGTGTACGACCTCGCCCTCACGATTCCCCGAGATGCCAATGAGTGAACGCACCTTCACCACCGGCCCGAGCGCCGCGTTCTTCGATCTCGACCGGACGCTCATCAGCGGCTCCAGCGCGTTCGTACTGGGCATCGCTGCGTGGCGCGGCAAGCTCGTGCCGACGCATCAATTCGTGCGCGACGCATGCAGCGCGTTGCAGTTCGCCATGGCAGGCGCCGACGACACGACGTCGCACGGGGTTCGCGACCGCATCCTTGGTGCCGTCAGCGGCGTACGCGTCGACGATCTAGTGGCGCTGAACGCCGACATCGTGCCGAAACTGATGGAGCGCGTGCGGCCAGAATCCATGCGGCTCATCGAGCAGCATCGCGACGCTGGGCGTGCCACGTACATCGTGTCGGCCTCCCCCATCGAACTCGTCGAGCCCCTAGCCAAAGCGCTGGGCATGACCGCCGGCATCGGCACCCGAAGTCGCATCGTCGACGGCATCTACACCGGCGACCTCGACGGCCCGTTCTGCTACGGCCCCGGCAAAGTGGAGGCCATCCAGCAACTCGCCGAAGTCGAAGGGCTGGAGTTGGACCGCTGCTGGGGTTACAGCGACTCAGCGAGCGACCTACCGATGCTGCAGGCGGTGGGCCATCCGGTTGCGGTGAACCCCGATGCCAAGCTCGAGCGCTTCGCCACCGAACATGGCTGGCCGGTGGTGGAGTTCCGCAAGCGCAGCAAGGCGGTAATCCGCCGCACCACACAGGCGGTCGGCGCGGTGGGTCTGGCCGCTGGCGGTTTCGCCGGCGGCCTCAAGTGGGCTCGCACCCACTAGCTGGGTCAGGCGAGCGGCGTGAGGCCGAGTTGGCGCGACTGCGCCACCAACGTGCCGACGCTGTCCCACACTTCGCCGTCCTCGTTGAAGAAGCCACCCTGCACGAAGTGCGAGCGGAACACACACTTCACCGGCCCCGGCGCCGGAACTGCGCGTACGTGCACCGTGAGTTCCAGTGTGGGCACCCAACCCGGCGGCATGTCGAGGTGGAACACCGCGGGCGGAAAGGCATCGCACACCATCAGCAGCGCCAGCGTGTCGACAGGGCGCCCGTCGGCAAATCCGAACCAGCCGGCGATTTCCGCCACACCGCGACGACGGCCTTCCATCCATCCCGTGTGGTCGGGGTGGATGCGCACATCCAGCTGGTCCATCAAGGGCACGGCAACCTGACCCTGATGGCGGTCGCGCAGCACGCACTGCTCGAACGGCGGCAATTCCGGTGGGCCGGACTCCAAGTGTTCGTAGCTACCCAGTGGTTGCGACAGGTCGCCGAACGTGCCGACGAGTTGCAGGATCGTGGTGGCGTCACGCCCCAAACGGCCCGCCACCGTGGTGAATCGGCGGCCCTCCTTCACCACGTTGGCCTCCACCTGCACCGGGCCGGGCCGGCCGGGCGACAGGTAGTGAGCAGTCAGGCTGATGGGATCGGGCCGACCGGCGAGGTCTCGCAGCCCGCGCGCTGCCAGCGCCATGAGATAGCCGCCGTTGGCGTTGCCGCCGATGTCCCATCCGTCGTGGATGTCGCCTGCGCCATCGGTGATGGCCGTGGCTCGGTCGAACACGAAGTCGCTCATGGCCGCCAATACTGGCGGCCGTCGGTGGCCACCGCCCCATTCGCCACGACGCGATCCAGATGCTGCTGGATGGAACGCCGCTCCACCGATTCACCGAACACGGGCGGGCGAGTGCCTGCCCGGTACACGATGCCATCGGCCACGAGTTCGTCGAACGTTCGAGGTGTGGCCAGCAGATCCAGCAACGCGCTCTCGCGGCGCGCGAACACGGCCACGTAGGCATCCACCGCTGCCGCGAACGCGTCGTGCCCGTCGATGACGCCCTTGTGATGGAAGGTGACGTAGTGGTGAGCCTGTAACTCGCGCACCTTGGCCAGCGTGTTCTCGAAGTCGTCGAGGCTGGAGGCGGCATCGCCGTAGTAGGGGCCGAACGTACTGAGGTCGATATCGCCGGTGACAACGACCCGAGTGCCGTCGAGCGACTCGATGAGATACACGCAGTGACCCGCCGTATGGCCAGGCGCATGCACCACGGTCACGGTCACGCCACCGAGGTCGAGCACCTCGCCATCGGTCACCGCCGTGGCGTTCGGCCCGCCCTCGAAATGGAAGCGGTCGCTCACCATGTCGATCATCGCCGGCCACGCGTCGGGCGGGAGGCCGTAGAGGCGCATCAGGTCGTCCACCGAACGCAGCGCATCCAGGTCGGCCTCGTGCACCCGCACGTCGTCACACCGCACTGCGGATACTCCCGCGGCATGATCCTCGTGGGTGTGCGTGAGCAGCACGGTGCTCACTTCCAAGGGCGGATCCATCGTGCGGGCCGACAATGCCGGGTCGATGACGACCGAACTGTGTTCGCCCCGCACCAGCACCGAGTTGCCATCGGGGTACTTGCCCTGTTCGTGACCGAACAGCACCGTGACATGCGATCCGAGCGCTCGTTGCAGTGCGACCATCGGGCGAACGTAGCGCGACACCACCTCCGTGCGGGATGCGGAGCCGCTGACCCTCCCAATGTGGTTGCCGCCGCCTACCCGGCCCGACGTATCCTTGGGGCATGACGTACCAGGCCTTCACACGTCGAATGCGCACCGGCAGCTGACCACGCCGTTGTTCGCCATTCTTTGAAAGGACCTGCCATGAGCCGCTACTTCCTCACCACGCCGATCTATTACGTCACCGCGCAGCCGCACCTCGGCCACGCCTACAGCACCATCACCGCCGATGCGCTGGCCCGCTGGCATCGCCTGCTGGGCGAAGAGGTGCACTTCCTCACCGGCACCGACGAGCACGGGCAGAAGGTGGCCGACAAGGCCGCCGCCGAGGGCAAGGACCCGCAGGCGTTCGTCGACGAGATCGCACCGCTCTACGCGAAGGCGTGGGATCGGCTGGGCATCACGAACGACGACTTCATTCGCACCACCGAGGAGCGCCACAAGATCGGCGTCCGCGAGCTGCTGCAACGGTGCTACGACGCTGGCGACATCGAACTCGACGTCTACAAGGGCAAGTACTGCGTGGCGTGCGAGGAGTACTACACCGACGACGAACTCGATCCCGGCGACCTGTGCCGCATCCACCGCCAGCCAGTGCAGTACTACGAGGAGGAGAACTACTTCTTCCGCCTCAGCCGCTTCCAGCAGCGACTGCTCGATTGGTACGACGCCCACCCCGGCGCCATCAAGCCCGAGTTCCGTGGCAACGAGGCCCTTGGCCTCATCCGCAGCGGACTGCGCGACTTCTCGGTCAGCCGTACCAGCCTCCAATGGGGCATCCCGCTGCCGTGGGACGACAAGCACGTCGCGTACGTCTGGTTCGATGCGTTGGCGAACTACATCACGGCCATCGGTTACGGCACCGACGAGGAACGCTTCAACACCTGGTGGCCCGGCCGCCACCTCATCGGCAAGGACATCATCCGCCACCACTGCGTGTACTGGCCCGCCATGCTGATGAGCGCCGGCCTCGAGCCGCCCGCCGGGTGGGCCGTGGGCGGTTGGCTGCTCGTGGGCGGCGAGAAGATGAGCAAGACCCAGGGCAACGTGGTGAACCCACTGGACCTGGTGGACGAAATCGGCGTGGATGGTTTCCGCTACTACGTGCTGGCCGAAACGCCGTACGGCAACGATGGCGACTTCACCGCCGAAGGTCTCGACGCCCGCTACAACAGCGATCTCGCCAACAACCTCGGCAACCTCCTCAGCCGCGTGGCCACCGTGGTGGGCAAGAAGTGCGACGGTGTGGGCCCTGCTCCCTCGCCCGATTCGCCACTGGCCGCCGTTGCCGCCTCCGCGTACGCCGACACCGCGAAGGCGTGGGACGACGTTCAGCCCAGCCGAGCCCTCGAGGCCACATGGAGCCTCATCCGCGCCACGAACGCGTATCTCGAAGCCAACGAACCTTGGAAGGCCGAACCCGGCCCGGCCGTCGACACCGTGATGGGCGACGCACTCGAAGCACTGCGCATCGTGTCGGTGCTGGCATCGCCTGCCGTGCCGGAATCTGCTCAGGCGGTGTGGCAGCGCATCGGCATGCCCGGCAACGTGATCGACCAACGCCTCCCCCACGCGGCCGCCTGGGGCGGTTACCCCGGTGGCCTCACCGTGGTGAAGGGCGACCCACTGTTCCCGCGTCGATGAACTACGTCGACACGCACTGCCATCTCTACGACACCCGAGGGGTGCCGGTCGACGACGTCATCGCGGCCGCACGAGCCATCGGCGTCGACACGATGATCAACGTCGGTTGCGATGCCGCCACCACCGCCGCTGCGGTGGCCATCGCTGCGGCACACGATGGCATCTACGCCACCGCTGGGCTGCACCCTCACGAGGCCAAGCACGGTGTGGAGAGCATCCTCCACTTCCTCGATGACCCCAACGTGATTGCCGTCGGCGAATGCGGGCTGGACTACTACTACGACCACTCGCCCCGAGAGGTGCAGCGCGATGCGTTCGCAGCGCAGATCCAGTTGGCACACGAGCGCGACCTTCCATTGGTGATCCACACGCGCGATGCATGGGCCGACACGTTCGATGTGCTGCGTGCCGAAGGCACGCCGACACGCACCATCTTCCACTGTTTCACCGGTGGCCCCGATGAAGCCGATGCCTGCTTGGCGCTGGGCGCCTACCTGAGCTTCAGCGGCATTGTCACGTTCAAGGCGGCACCCGATGTGCAGGCCGCGGCCATTCGATGCCCCGCCGACCGCATGCTGGCGGAGACCGACAGCCCCTACCTCGCTCCGAACCCACATCGAGGGCGCACGAACCAACCGGCATTCGTGACACACGTGGTGCAGTTCCTCGCCGACCTGCGCAACGAACCCATCGATCGGGTTCGCGAGGCCACGGTCGCCAACGCCTGCCTTGCGTTCCCCGCCCTGCGTCCGTAGCCTTTTGCCAGCGCACGGTCGGCAACCGCCCACGAGTCCGCAGCTCACCTGATGAACACCTTCGACCGACGCCGAGTTGCCGTTGCCTGTGCGGTCACCGTGGTCGCTCTGCTGACCCTTTGGGTGTTCAGCAATCGCAACGCCGAGAGCAGCGCCCCCCTGCCCAGCGACACCGCCATCGGCTCGGATACAGCGCCGCCCACCAGCGCGTACCAGCCGGAGGATCCGCTGTTCGTTGGCGGAGCCGAGCAACCCACCCCACCGCAGGTGATCAATGTGGCCGTGCCACCGGCACCCGGTGCGAACCAGACACTCGCCAGAGCCAGTTTCAAACGCTACGCCGGGGTAGGCACCTCGGTGTGCACCACCATCCTGGCGCCCGACAACACCATGTTGAAGGTCACCAACCTCGACAACGGGCAGACCACCACCTGCATGAACACGCTCGGCATGAGCCTGCCTGCAGGCAGCGATCTGGTGATGAACACCGCCGTGTACATCCTCATCGCCGATCTGGCCGATGCCCCCGTGCCCGTGCGTGTGAGCTGGTAACGGTGCACAACCGGGGCGACATCAACGAACTCTTGGAACGTGGAGGTCTGGCGCCTCGCCGCGACCTCGGGCAGAACTTCGTGGCCGACGCGAATACCGTGCGCCGCATCGCCCGGCTCGCCGAGGTCGGCCCCGGCGATCGCGTAGTGGAGATCGGCGCCGGTCTGGGCTCGCTCACACTGGCGCTGGCCGAGACGGGTGCTCACGTGGTTGCCGTGGAAGTGGACCGCGGCGTGGTGCCGTTGCTCCGCGAAATCACCGAACCTCTCGCCAACGTGTCGGTGGTAGAAGCCGACGCCATGCACCTCGACTGGGACGCGCTGCTCGGCAAGGAGCACGGGTGGGTGTTGGTCGCCAACCTGCCCTACAACGTCGCCACGCCGCTCATCTGCGACCTCCTCGATGGTGTTCCACAGATCGAGCGCATGCTGGTGATGGTGCAGAAGGAGGCCGCCGAACGGTTCTGCGCCGCACCGCGAACCGAGCACTACGGCGCAGTGAGCGTGAAGGTGAGCTACTGGGCAACGGCTCGCATCGCCGGTCTGGTGCCCGCAAGCGTGTTCGTGCCCCGCCCGAACGTGGAGAGTGCACTGGCCGACATTCGCCGTCGCGCCGAACCCGCAGTGGATGCGCCGGTCGACGACCTGTTCCACCTCATCCGCACCGCATTCGGTCAGCGCCGCAAGATGATGCGGCGATCGCTGGCCGACGTAGTGGCACCCGAGACATTCGAGGCAGCCGGGATCGACAGCCAGCGTCGACCCGAGGAACTCGATGTGTACGAGTGGGGTGCGCTCGCCACCGCCTGGAGGCAGGCGCAGTGAACCCCGCCGACGTCACGCTGCTCGCCCCTGCGAAGCTGACACTGGAGTTGCGCGTCACCGGCGTCCGCTCCGACGGCTACCACCTCATCGATGCCGAAATGGTCACACTCGACTGGACCGACGTGCTCACCATCACGCCGGGCGGCACCGGTCTGTCAGCCGACGGCCCGTTCGCAGCAGGCATGCCGCTGGACCACACCAACCTCGTGGCCAAGGCATTGCGGTTGGTGGAGCACGATGCGGCGGTACACCTCCGCAAGAACATCCCCCACGGCGGCGGCCTCGGTGGCGGCTCAGCCGACGCAGCTGCCATTCTCCGCTGGGCGGGCTACACCGACCTGGAGGGCGCCTCACGCCTCGGGGCCGACGTGAGCTTCTGCCTGGTCGGAGGCCGCGCTCGGGTGCGAGGCATCGGCGAGATCGTGGAACCGCTCGAGCCCCTACCGCTCGACGTCACCCTGGTGATCCCGCCGATCGCAGTGAGCACGCCAGCCGTGTACCGGGCGTGGGACGACATGGGCGGGCCGAGAGGGGTCGACAACGACCTCGAACCAGCCGCACTCACAGTGGCCCCGGAACTGGTGCGATGGCGCGACCGCATCCGCGAGGCTGCCGGCGTGCAACCCACGCTGGCTGGCAGCGGAGCCACATGGTTCCTGCGCGGTCACCACGCCATCGAGGCCGCTGTGCCGGAGGCGATGGTGGTGCTGACGCGCACCGACCGCCCACGTTGATCGCGGACGGTCGGTGGAAAGAACTCGATTGGTTGGAGAAGAAGCGTTACTTCTTGCCGCGCTGGCGCGCATGCCGCGTACGGCGGAGCATCTTCTTGTGCTTCTTCTTGCGCATGCGCTTACGGCGCTTCTTGATCAGTGAACCCATAGCTCGGGGAACGCTAGCGGCACTCACACCCGTCCGAAACCCCGCGAGCAAACCCCGCTCGGGTTTCCCTTCGGACGGCTAGCCTCATCTCCGTCTTTCCGGGGTCGTTCAATGGTAGGACAGCGGTTTTTGGTGCCGCTTATAGGGGTTCGAGCCCTCTCCCCGGAACCAGTTCGTCTCGGCCATCTCAGGCCAGGAGCCCACGCACCTGTGGTTCGATGCCGTGAGCGCCGATGGCAGCACGGCCCTTGCGGGCGGCCTGCTGGGTCTCAGTTCCTGACGCCGTCGATGCGCTCGTAGAGCGTGCTGCGCTGCTGAAGACGACGACCCAGCGGCTCCACCAACGACGTGAACGTGGCCTCGGTCATGCCCTGGCCGTGTGCTGCGCCAGCGGCGCGCGAGATGTTCTCGTCCATCAGCGTGCCACCGAGGTCGTTGCAGCCGGCCTGCAGCAACTGCACCGCCCCGGCCTCGCCGATCTTCACCCAACTGAGCTGGATGTTGTCGATGAGCCCGCGGTACACGATGCGAGCCACCGCATGCATCAGCAGCGTCTCGCGGAACGTGGGCCCGCGGCGCGATTGCTTCTGCAGATAGATCGGCGATGCCATGTGCACGAAGGGCAGGCCCACGAACTCGGTGAAGCCACCAGTGACCTTCTGCAGCGCCCTGGTACGCAACATGTGCGTGGCCCACGACTCGGGGTGTTCCACCGAGCCGAACATGATGGTGATGTTCGACTTCAGACCCACCTCGTGAGCGGCCGCGTGGCAGTCGAGCCACTCATCGGTGTTCACCTTGTCGGGACACAGGATGGCCCGCACGTCGTCGTCGAGGATCTCGGCTGCCGTACCCGGCAGCGATGCGAGGCCAGCATCCTTCAAGCGGTGGAGGTAGGTCACCAGGTCTTCACCCAAGCGCTTGGCGCCTTCGGTGACCTCCAGCGCCGTGAAGCCGTGCACGTGCATGTCGGGCACGGCATTCTTCACGGCTCGTGTGACGTCGATGTAGTAGTCGCCGTCGAAGCTCGGGTGGATGCCACCCTGCAGAGTGACCTCGGTGGCGCCCATCTCCCACGCCTCGGCGGCGCGCTGCGCGATGTCGTCGAGCGTCAAGAGGTACGGCGTGCCACGAAGGTTCAGCGACAACGGCCCCTTCGAGAAGCCGCAGAACTTGCACTTGAAGGTGCACACGTTGGTGTAGTTGATGTTGCGGTTGTGCACCCAGGTGATGGCATCGCCGACGGCCTCATGGCGCAGTTGGTCGGCGAGTTCCGCAACGGCCGCTACCTCGGGGCCACGCGCCCGGAACAGCGTGACGATCTCGTCGAAGCCGACTTCCTGGCCGGCTTGCACGCCGTCGAGCACCTCGCGAATCGCGCCACCGGCGCGACGCGTGGGCGCCGGAAGCAGCGTGGGCGGACGTTGTGTGGCACCGGAGTACCACTGCGTGGACCGGTGACCCACCAGCACCACCTCGGCACCATCGAGCACCACATCTGCTGCCGTCACCTTCTCGGGCCACACGGCTCCCGGATCGTCGCGGCCGAGGCACTCGGCATCGCTGCGGTCCATCACCGGGAAACGCAGTGCAGGCTGCAGCCAGCGTTCTGGCTGGCGCACGTACTCGGGGTAGATCGTGAGGCGCGGGGCGAGCGCGAAACCCTTCGCCTCGGTGACCTCGCGGAGGCGTTCCAGCGCGGGCCACGGGCGCTCGGGGTTCACGTGGTCGAGGGTGACCGGCGAGACGCCGCCCCAGTCGTCGATGCCGGCGTCGAGCAACACGCCGAAGTCGTCGCTGAGGTTCGGCGGGGCCTGCAGATGGATCTCGGGCGGCAGAAGGATGCGCGCCGCGGCGATCGACCACAGGTACTCGTCGAGCGGACACGGCGGTTCGTGCTGCATGCCGGTGCCGGGCTTGGGCAGGAAGTTCTGCACGATCACTTCCTGCACGTGGCCGTGCTGCAGATGCGAATCGCGAATGGCCAGCAGCGCGTCGATGCGGTCCTGGCGGTTCTCGCCGAGGCCGACGAGGATGCCGGTGGTGAATGGAATCTGCAGCGTGCCCGCCATCTCCAGCGTGGCGAGTCGACGGGCCGGCACCTTGTCGGGCGCACCACGGTGGCACGGCAAGTCGTCGCGCAGCGTCTCGAGCATCATTCCCTGGCTGGGCGACACCTGAGCCAGCAGACGCAACTCGTCCTCGTACAGCGCACCAGCGTTGGCATGCGGCAGCAGCCCGGTCTCGCGTAGCACCAGTTCGGCCATCGCATGCAGGTAGTGCACAGTGCTGTCGTAGCCGTGCTCGGTGAGCCATTCACGGGCCACCGTGTAGCGCTCTTCCGGGCGTTCGCCCAGGGTGAACAGCGCCTCGTGGCAACCGGCCCGAGCGCCGTCCTGGGCGATGCGCAGCACCTGTTCGGGAGTGAGATACGGCGCACTGAGGCGGGCGGGTGGCTGGGCGAAGGTGCAGTAGCCGCACTTGTCGCGGCACAGCATCGTGAGCGGGATGAACACCTTGGGCGAGTAGGTGATGCGCGTGCCGTGGGCGGCGTCGCGGACGGCGCG